>JAFPZP010000098.1 GCA_017417215.1 Candidatus Rifleibacteriota bacterium
AACATACTTTCCATCTTTATATTCTACACTCCAACGATAGGCAGCAGATGCTCCAGCAAAACCAACAGTATTGGCACTGGCTGTATTAATCATCTGTTGCTTTAAGTCATTTATTCTATTAGTAACAGAATCCTGGAGTTTTTTATTTTCAGCATTTTCAGAAGTTTGCTCTGTGGTTCTGGTTTCAGTAATTTTTGATATGTCACAAGTAGCATTATCGCCTAAATCATTCTTTTGTCTTTCCCAGGCTCCATGTATAGAAGAATTGTGTTCTGCCATACGTTTATCGTATTCTGCACCTCTTTTTTCAGCAGCTTTCTGGGCTTCTTCAAATGAATCGAAAACAAGATCATCAGCGTTAACAATAGAGAAACAAGATGTAAACAACGCTAATAACATCAATTTGCTAACAATACTTATTTTTTTCATTATCAACCCTCCATATTAATGAAGCTCTTTATATTTTATAATAACCTCAATTCTTTAGCAAGTTATTGAGTTCTAGTTAATTACAAGAGATTACTGATTCAAGAGTTTAATATAGGAAAAAGAGTAGCAGATATAATCTTTATTTCTTTTCCTTCTAAAGATTTAACAATTAACGAACCATCACTATTAACAGACATAGGCTTAGCAACAATAGCTTGTTTATTTGGAATCTGAACTTTGAATCTTCTGTTCCAGAACTGACCGCCATATTTATTCCATAATTCTGCTTGTTTATTGGCTTCTAAGGTAAAAACTTTATCCCAGGCTTTACAAAATTCTATCAGAACTTCTTCTCTACTATATTCAAAGCCTGCTTCTTTTAGGGAAATAGCATTTATAGAAGTATCAGCCAAAGGCAGTATATTAATTCCTATGCCTATAACCGACCTGAAACCGCCTGGAAAACTAGTAGATTCAGTCAGTATTCCTACCAGCTTCTTATCGTTTATCCAGATGTCATTTGGCCACTTAAGCCAGAAATCTTCAGTTTTCAGACCAATTTTCTCAAGGGCTGTAGCAAGCGCTATACCTGCAATCATTGAGATTGGGAATTCATATTCCTTTATTTCTGCTGAAAAAGAAAAGGTCAGGCACTGACCGATTGAGTCAGAAGCCCATTTTCTATTATATTGCCCTTTTCCATTGGTTTGAATATCTGCTACTTCTAGCCAATTAGCAAAATCTTCTGAATGCCATTTGTCTTTTAAATCATCGTTTGTTGAAGAAGTGGAAGAAACCCAGTTTAATCTGTAATTCTTCCAGAAACTCAACTCTTTTAAAGTATTAATTAGTTCATTACGCATAGCTAACTACTCTAACAAATTAAACTATTCCTTAAAACTACCTCTTAATTTAGCCATCATTTCATAAGCAGTATAGTCTCTAGTCAGAGGAGTAATAGAAACATAGCCGTCAGAAACAGCATTATTATCACATTCAGGGGCTTTATCAATTACAACTGGTTTACCATTAACCCAATAATAAGGTTTACCATAAGGATCTACCCGTTTATCATACCCACCTCTATATTCTATAAAGCCCATTTTTGTGACTTTTATGCCTTTAATATCGCTTTGAGGTAAATTCGGAACATTTATATTGTAGACATATCTTTTATCTGCATCAATGGATATCAGTTTTTTAGCACATTTTACAGCCCAATCGGCCGCCACATTATAATCTACATCTGCACTATAACTATTAAGAGAAACAGCCATAGACAAAGCTTCTACATAGGCTCCCTCGTAAGCTGCCGCAACTGTTCCTGAATACATAATATCACAGCACATATTAGGCCCTTTATTAATTCCTGAAACCACCAAATCAGGTTTTTCCGGATCAAAAAAATCAAGACCCAGTTTTGCACAATCTGCTGGCGTTCCACTTACTGAAAAAGCTTTTACTTCTGGAATTTCAAAAGGTACTTCTTTACATCTTAGAGGCATTCCTAGAGTCAATGCATTACTTGCTGCACTACGTTCTACATCGGGAGCAAAAATATAAACTTCCCCTAAAGTTGTCATTGCCTTGGCAAGGGCTACTATTCCAGGGAAATGAATGCCGTCATCATTACAAATTAATATGCGCATAATTTCTCCATAAATAAAGTATAAATAAAACTTGATAGGTTATTTGACCTATGATAAAATACCGCAACTTTGTTTTCAAGGTTTTTAAAAAGTGAAAGGTTTATCTATTTCTCCAGGCTATGCCTTGGGTAAAATATATTGTTTAAAACACTTTCAGTTGGACAATCTTCCAACTGAAACAATTGCTGCTGGCGATACAGAAGCAGAAATTGAACGTTTTAAAGTCGCCTTAGATATTTCACGCAATGAAATAACCCAGATGCTTGATATGCCTCAAATTAAAAGCAGTGCAGAAATATCAAGCATATTCCAGGCTCATTTGACCCTGATAGATGACCCTGATTTATCTAAAGAAATAACCAAAAGAATCAAAGAACAGCAGCAAGATTGCCAGTCTGCTGTCAGTAAGGTTATTAGAGATTACAGTACTTTTTTCAGAAATCTTCCAGATCCGCAATTTCAAAGCAAAGCTATAGATATTTTAGATATAGGCAAGCGTATTCTCAAGAACTGTCAGAAATCTAAGAATCCAACAACTAAGTTGGAAGAATTAGAAGAAGGCATGATAGTTCTAGCTGAAGATTTAACACCTTCAGACATGATGACGCTTGATCCTTCTAGAATTTTGGGTATAGCCATTGAAGAAGGAACCTCTACTTCCCATGCTGCTATCATGGCAAGATCTCTAGGTATTCCAGCTTTAATACAGGTTAAAGACCTGATGAAAAAAGCAAAAGACGGAGTATTTGCCATAATAGACGGTTCATCTGAACAGATTATCCTGAATCCAGATGCCAAATTAAAACGCAAATACGCAGCAGAATACAAAGAATATTTAAACCGTCAGCGCAAAATGTATGAACTCCTTTCGGAGCCATCAATAACCAAAGACGGTGTAGAAATCCTTCTTAAAGCTAATGTTGGGCAACTAAGTGATATAGAACAGGCTGTAAAAAATAAAGCTTACGGCGTTGGTCTATATAGAACTGAATTTGCCTACCTTACCAGAAGAACTTTCCCAACAGAAAACGAACTCTATGAAACTTATTTAGAAGCTGCAACAAAGTTAAATGGTAATCCTATGGTTATACGAACCATAGATTTAGGTGGAGATAAGATTTCCCATTTAACAGGCAATAACGTAGAACAAAATCCAGAACTAGGCTGGAGAGCAATAAGAATATCCTTAGAATGCAAAGAACTTTTCATTACTCAACTTCGAGCAATCTTAAGAACAGCTGCTTCAGCTAAAAAAGGTCAGGTCAGCATTCTATTCCCAATGATTTCAAGCATGGAAGAACTTACTGAAGCAAAGAATATTCTTGCAGAAGTAAAAAAGCAAATGCAGGAAGAAGGAATAGCTGTTCCTAAAGAATTAAAAATAGGTATGATGATGGAAGTTCCGTCAACAGCAATAATGGCTGACATATATGCTAAAGAAGTTGATTTCTTTGCTATAGGAAGTAATGATCTTGTTCAGTATACCTTAGCTGTAGACAGAACCAATCCTAGAGTCACTCATCTATATAAGCCGACTAATCCAGCAGTTCTCTATTTAATCAAACATATAGTTGATGCTGCAACTAGAAACAACGTTGGATTATGTATCTGTGGAGAAATTGCTGGTGATATAAAATATACAATTATGCTTCTTGGCCTTGGAATTCGTGAGCTTTCAATGAATGCTGTTCTTATTCCTGCAGTAAAGAATATAATCCGCAATATATCATATGCAGAAATACAAAAGCTTATTGCTCCTCTTTTAAATATGAAAAGCTCAACAGAAATAGAAGCTGAATTAAATAAACTCAATACGAAACTTGGATTATTGTGAAAAATATCATTCACAAATACATGTTCTTTTTGAATGCGGTTTTTTTCCTTGTATTCAGTTTATTCCAATCTCCGGTATTTGGTCAGTATTCACTACCTAATCAAAGATATAAGCCTCAAATACTTCCTTATGTTGATTCTAAGCTTGGTGACAACAGCTTAAAGCTTATGATAGCTCGAACCAACTATGAAAGAGCTAAGGGCTATATGTTCTATGACGAAATAGCTAGCCAGACCGGAATGTTATTTGTTTTCGACCAGCCACATAAAATGTCATTCTGGATGATGAACACCAAAGTTCCGTTAGATCTAGTATTTTTTTCTGAAGATCTGAAAGTTACAGAGTGGATAGAGAATATGGCCCCCGGTTATGGAATGCATCCGAGCAGATTACCCCATTATTCCTCTAAAAAAGATGCAAAATATGCATTAGAACTGAAAGCCGGCTCTATAAAAGAACTTGACATAAAAATAGGCGATAAGCTTGAAATACCTTTAATATTGCTATATTGTGAATAGTAATGTCATCAAAAATATTTAATACATTAATTCGAATAGCAGGGTTTATAATAACTGTCATATTAGTTATTCAACCTTGGTTAATAAAACTTCAATCTATTGACCCATTCTTTATTAGCGGGTGGGCAATAATTTTTGCCGCTTTTCTTTCTCTTTCAGCTGGTTCATTATTATTAGCTTTTTATCGTCCTTTAAAAGGCTACAATACCTTAACCTATATACTTATATTATGTTTTATAGCCATTAGCATCTCGCTGTATTTTACTCATTATACAGTTTGTTTCAGGATTTCAATGTTACAAATTGGGCTTCTTGCTACTATTGGCAGTCTATTTCTTCTAAGAAGAAACACAGACAATTTCAGCATTGCAGGAATGATATCCTTAAGTGGCTTTCTAATGGCTGTTTATGCAATTTGCCAATCCTTAGGCTACGATTTTTTAATATGGGAAAGTAAATACAGTGTAGTTGGAACCCTAACCAACCCTAACTTTTTGGGGATTTTTCTTTGTCTGACTTCAGCGATTACTTTTGGATTATTTGCTGAACTATATAAGAAAAGCTTACGCGACAGCTTGGTGTTTTTATTCTTTTTCCTTACCCAGATATATGTAATATTAATGCTTAACAAACCGGGTCATCTACTTAGCTTAGCCTTTATGGTTCTTATTTGGATATGGTCTTACTTTTTTAATTTTTCAGGGAAAATATCTCGTAAATCACCGATTATAGCGGGTTTTATCATCGCAGTAATTCTTTTTCTAGGACAATGGTTTATTCATACTAAGATATCAAATTATCCATGGGAAAAAATAACCAAGCTCCCAAATAGTTCTCAAGCATTTGTTTCCAGATTATTATTATGGCAAATGGGTTTTGACATTTTTAAAGAGCACCCCTGGACAGGAACAGGAGCTGGCTCAATATCTTACATAATGCCGTTAAAACGTCTCCCGACAGCTTCTACTTTAGGATTAGTAATAAACAATGATGATCCCCATTCGTTTATAGTAACCAGTCTTACAGAAACAGGCTTTTTAGGGTTATGGGGAATATGTTCTCTTCTAACAGCTATCTTTGGTGTATATGTTAGAAAAAACAGCAAATATGAATCTGTAGAACCTATATCATTAAAAAAAGGACAAGAAATTCACTTTCCATGGCTATACATTTCTCTAGCTATTATTATATTATACCTTGCCTTCAAATCAGGCTATATCAATCAAAATCTATTGCCGGCAGCAATATCACTTATAATAATCTTTTTTGGTATCTCTATAAGTGCTCTTAATAATTCCCATTCATCAACAAAAAATGATTATTATTACATCGGAAAGTCAACTCTTACTGCCATACTAACTTTTGCTTTCTACTCTGTTTTTAATAATACATTTTCATTATTACCTTTTACTGGTTTTCTAGTAGCAATAACAGGTTTACATTTTTCCTGCTGTCTACCAAATATAGTCTACAAACCAAGAATAACCTTAGTTTCTCTGTTATTCCTATTTCTACCAGTAATATACGGTTTTATCACAAGCCAATTTCAATTATCTTATCAACAAGAACAAAAATATCTAAATTTAGGCAATGAATATTTCAATAATCAAAAATGGGAAGAAGCCGAACAAAACTTCCTCAGCGCAATAAATACTAATCCGCAGTGCCTTAGAGCCTATCATGGTCGTGCCTTAGCTTTGGATAATCTTGGAAGGTCAGAAGAAGCTCAGGAAGTTTTAAACCAGTTAGATACAATGGTACCTAATATATTTAATGTTAAATATGATATAGCCCGTATTTTATATAATAATCATAAAATACTTGAAGCCCATAGATACGCTATTAATAATCTAAAATGGATAAAGAATCCTCTAGCTTATGAACTATATGGCAATATCCTTTTGGAAGAAGGAAAAATGAATGAGGCAGAAGAAGTTTTCAAAGAAGGCCTGATAAGCATTCCCCCAAAAACTAACGAAAGAGAATCGGCAGACAGAATAAGATTAAGTCTTGCAGCTTTAGCCACTAATAGAGGTGATTACGCTTCAAGCAAAAACTATCTGAAAGATATAAAATCACCAGAAGTAAATGAAACCCTCGAAGCTCTCTACATGAACGGTATTATTCTTTCACAAGAGAAAAAATACAACGAATCGCTAGAAATTTTTGAAAAAGCTCTTAAATCCTATCCTACTGTTCCAAGAGTACTTAATGCTATTGGTTATTTACTCATGATTACCAATAAAGACTTAGATAGAGCCCAAATAATACTAGAAGAAGCATTTAACCAACTTAAGAACAGCAATCAAAGAGATCTTTCAGACTTACTAATGATAGCCAACAGTCTTGGTAAAGTTTATCAAAAACAAAACAAACTAGATAAAGCTGGGGAATTATTAAAGTTTTCCTATGAAGAAACACCTAACGAATGGAAAGCGTTAAAAGAAGAACGTCTGAAAGATTTAAATGATTTTTATAATTCATTTAAGCCAGCCGAATAACTTTTTATTTCAAGCCTAAGTCCCTTAATTTTACAAAAAGATTTTTACGATGCATTCCTGCGATTCGCGCTGCTTCAGATATATTTCCATCAGCTCTTTTGAGCAATGTAGTAAAGTATTCTTTTTCAAAACTTTCTATAATCATTTCCTTAGCTGATTTATAGTCCATATTCAGCATGCCGTCAGAAATAAACTGTTTATTTTCCAACGCAATATTGGTTTTATTTGAACCTGTTTCAACGTCTATTACGCCCTCATCATCAAGAACAACTACTTTTTCAATAAGATTCTGTAATTCTCTGACATTTCCAGGCCATGAATACTGCATAAGCTTACCCATAAACTGCTTTGAGAAGGGTTTGTATTCTTTCTGAAATTTTTTGTGAAAACGACGCGAGAAACTTTCAACTAATTCAGGTATATCTGCTAATCTTTCTCTTAAAGAGGGTAAATGAATATTAATAACATTAAGTCTATAAAACAAATCTTCTCTAAAGGTTCCTAAGGCAATACATTCGAACAAATTCTTATTTGTTGCAGCTATTACTCTGGTATCTACCCTTAAAGTCTGTATTCCACCAACTCTAACATATTCTCCTTCTTGAAGAACTCTTAAAAGTTTAACCTGAGTAGCAAGATTCATTTCACCTATTTCGTCTAGAAAAATAGTTCCTGTATTAGCAATCTCAAATTTACCTGGTTTCCTTTGAAATGCACCGGTAAAAGCGCCTTTTTCATAACCAAAGAGTTCACTTTCAATCAAGTTCTCAGGTAAAGCAGCGCAGTTTATTTTCACAAAAGGGTTATTTTTTCTATTACTCTGCTGATGAAGAACCTGTGCTACCAATTCCTTACCAGTGCCAGATTCTCCTGTAATAAGCACGGTGACTTCATTAGAGCCTATTCTGCCCAAGAGTTCAAAAACCTCAAGCATTGCCTGGCTAGAGCCTAAAATATGAGTATTTTTATGAGAATAACTCATTCGTTAATTACTTCGGAATTAGCTTTATCATTAAGAGGCTTTCCTTCTGTATCTGAGGAAGCTTTATCGATTATTCTTCGGTATTCTTGTTCTGCAGCCTTTTTAATAGCATAAGAATTGGTGCTGTCTCTTAGAACAGCCAATACTTGAGCGGCCGCCATACTTTCACCCTGTTTATTTAAACATCTTGCATAACTTAAAATAATATCTGCTCTCTTCGGATTATTTTCTATAGCCTTTTCCAAGTATTTTTGAGCTTTATCGTATTCTCCGATTTTTTCAGCTATTAAACCTAAACGAGCAATATTGTGATTTGAGTCTAATCCTAGTTTATAAGCATTTTCATAAGCTTCAAAAGCATCGGTGAGTTTATTCATCTTTTCGAAGATTATTCCCACCATTTCAAATGAATCAGCATTTCTGCGATGTTTTAACACCTCAAAATAGAAAGGTAAAGCAGCTTCCCAATTACCATTATAAAATTCCTGAGCTCCTTTTTCCTTAATCTTTTCTAATTTTGCTCTAAGTTCAGGCGATTCTATATTATTATTTAATTCATGGTGATGCTTTTCTTTCTTTTTACTGATTGAAGGCTCTAACACAAGAGGTTTAACTTCTATAGGTTTATCTTCAATTGGTTCAGTTTCTTTTGCTTTTGGTTCAAAATCGTCACTTCTCTCAAAGAGAACTTTACCTTTTGATTCTTCTTCTTTTACTTTTCTATCTTCAACCTTTTCTTTTTCTTTATTATTCTTTATTTCTTCATTCAATTTATCAATAGTATTTTGAGAAACATTAGGCACAACGTGACTGGTTTCTATCTCATTTGCAGGAACATAACTTATCATTGGTTCAGAATGTAAATCATTTTCTTCTGTCATAATGAGTTCAACTTCATCACCATTATCAGGAGCTTCATAAAGAACAACTCCTCTACCAGTTCCTTCTGATGATTCGTTAGAATTCTTGTTAAGAATCTTAGCTTCTTTGTGTCCTTGAATAACTACAACCTGATTTGATGCATCTTCTCTTTTATAATTATCTCTATTTAAAGCTGACATCGTATTAGAATTAGAAACATCACCAGAAACTATCAAAGGGATATTTTCAGATGAGTTATTATTGTCGCTGTTAAAGCTTGAATAAAAAGGTTTCCAAGAAGGTTTGTTACTTAAAGCAAGTAGTGTTCGAATTCTTTGATCTACATAAGCTTCTATTTGCTGCTGATTAATAGAATTGTTCTGCTGGTTAAAATTCTGCTGATTCTGAGCAGTATTAACAGGCATATTATTAATAGGATTATCAACCGTATTAACAGGTGAGGCAGGTGAAGGTTGAGCAGCTGTCTTAACCTCCTCTTGCTTTATCTGAGAATTAACAATTCTCTTGTTATAAGAAGACATATCAAAGTTTTTAGAAACCTGGAAAGAAGAATCTCCGTAATCTTCTTTATAGTAGTAACCCATTCCTATTCCTATGAGAACGATTACAAATACCAAAGATGCGTATACTTTCCATGAATTTGAATTCATATATACAAGTTCAGCAGCAGAATCATATAAAGTATTATCATCCTCTACATCTTGGCTGTCTGTAGATTTTTCACTAGTTACATCTATTACATCACTATCTTCTATTTTTACATTAGCATCGCTAACTTCTTCTTTTGCTTCAACGACTTTTTCAGTCTTTGCTACCTCAGTTTTTTCTTCACCCTTAGTTTTGTCTTCTAATAAATCCATTGAATTATTAGTATTGGAAGAAAGAAGCATATTGGCTGGAACCCCCATAGAGGGTAGCAAAACTCTCTCTACTTCGAACCAATCTCTGAAACTACTGAATATAGAAAGATAATAAGCATCTTTTATGTTATATATCCAGGTAAGAATAAAAATTACTGATAAAATATAGCAGATTACTATTATAAAATGAGCACCGATCAAGGATATTAGCCATTCATATACAAATCCACCAGAATAAAGGCTATATCCAAAGATAAAAGAAAAAATATGTATAAATAATAATATTACCCCTCTATCAATATGACCAGCATAAATCTGACCTGAACCCATCAGGATAAATGACATTATAGCAGCTAATCCAGGGTTTCTTGCAGACTTCTTTAAATGTTCTCGTCTGAAATCCTCTACCCAAGAATAATCTTCTTTTTTATTCTTTTTATACATTTAAAAGCTCCAATTTAATATGCTATTAATGGCAGATTCCTTAGCTTTATCTATCTTTTTCATAAGATTATCTTTATATTCTTCAAATTTTTGCAAAATAACTATTGAAATAGGAACTACAGTAGCATTTGTAGTATTATTGTAATTGAATAACTCGTCAGGCACTTCACAATTCATCTTATATGACTTTACATATAAAGTAGTTTTTAACTTACCATTTGGAGAATATTCCATTACTTTTATAGGTAAATAAGTCTTTTCTGAAAATATTATTTCATAATAACCAAGCTCAAAAACCTGAATAAAAATATCTTTCATCTTAGGAGTCATTTTTACGTAATAATGATAATCTCCGTCAGTAGTTTTTTCTCTTTTAATAGACTTTATATCAAACAAAGCATTTAAAGTAGTTCTTGTCATATTTAGAAAAATCTTCTTAGGATTAAACCACGAAGAAAAAGAGCTCCATTTTTCCCAAAAAGACATTTTTTCCTGATTATGGAAAAAACACTCATTAATAGACTTAATATAAACCCAAAGGGTGGAACCATTAAAATAAATAGCTGCAGTGCCATCATTAAAAGTTATTGAAAACTTATCAGGACTTTTGATACGTAAAATCACAGCGGATGTTCCAACAGAATCAGTTAATTCAACATCCGATTCAATAGCGTTTATGGTTTCAGACTTCTTTTCCATTCTGTCAAAAAGCTGTTCAGCAGTAAAAGAAGCTGTTAAAGGTTCTGTAAATTTAATTAAAGCACTTGAACTGGCTGGAGCCGTAACTATGATTTCATCCGCTGCAAAACAACAGACAGGAGTAATGATTGCAAGTAAAAATAGTATCATTAGTTTTATTTTCATAGTTACTTTCCTAAATACTTTTTGTTAATTCGCCAAAAATAATCTAATTATTATTATACTATTGTAAAGATTTTTTATCATCTTTCCCCTAAAAATCACTTAAAAAACATAAATAATGACAATATTCAACTTTATGATATAATATCAAAAATTATGCTTACACTTGAATCATTCGATAAAACAGTCATACAAGAAAAGAAACCTGCTGTTCTTTGTTTTACATCAACCTGGTGTAAACCTAGTCAATCTCAGATAGCGGTATTAGAATCATTACGCCCAAAATATGGCGATAAATTCCTAATAGAAATTCACGATGTTGACCAATCATCTGAATTAACTAAAGCTCTGAGAATCAATAACCTTCCAACCACATTGTTTTTTGCAGAAGGAGAACTTCAAGAACAGAACTGCCTTTATGGTTATCAAGATGAAAGCATGTTAACCGATAGCTTTGAATGTATGCTCTGGGAAATGGAAAACAAGAGTTCTGCCAATAAATATGTCTGGTGGATAATCGGAATCCTAGCATTATTAGCTATTTTCTTCTTCTTTATTCACGCTCAACATTCTACTAATTTGTAAATCTGACAAGTTCAAGTTTAACAGGGAACTTACCTTCTAATTCAGCAAATAACCCCTCAACTTTCCCTTTTCCTTGTGCACACAAGAACTTTTCTGAGTATCCACTAATAAAACGACCAATAACGGTCTGCCTATCGACCCCGATTATTCCGTCCAAAGCCCCTGTCATTCCTAAATCGGTTAAGACTCCAGTGCCACCATTTGGTAAAATTCTGTTATCAGAGGTTTGAACATGAGTATGAGTGCCGTAAGCCAAAGAAGCACGACCATTCACATACCAAAACAAAGCCAGCTTTTCAGAAGTAGCTTCACCATGAAAATCTACAATTAAAGGAATATCCGAAGGCAAGGTTTTATAAAGCTTATCAAATGTTTCAAAAGGGCAGGAACAGGTTTCCATAAAAACACGTCCGGCAAGATTTATAACAGCAATACTAGGTTTGTCTTTTTTGCTAAATACTCTGCAGCCTGTTCCAACATCATTATCTAAAAGCATGTTATGAGGTCTCAAAATATAATCATGCTTTGCAAGAACATCTGGCCAATCTGCTCTACAGAATATATGATTTCCGGAAGTAATAATATCTATTCCGGCTTCTTTTAATATCTTTGCATGTTTTGCGGATAAACCATTTCCGGCGGTAACATTTTCTCCGTTAGCTATAATCCAGTCAGGGTTATATTTTTTTTGTAACTCTGGCAATATTGAAATTATAGCTTCACGGCCTGTCTTACCGTAAATATCACCAAGCATTAATATTTTCATAATCAAAATACTTAGACAAAAGATAAAAGACCATAACTTGAGATATAAGAAAGAACTCCTATTTTCTTACATCTTACATCTTACTTCTTAAATCTTATATCTTATATCTTAAATTTCACCAATACCTAAACAAAAAGCTATTAATGTAAAAACACTTTTTACATTAATAGCCTTTTAGTTAACTTAGTGAGCTATTTCTACACTTCTAGTTTCGCGAATAAGAACAACCTTGACCTGACCAGGATATTCCATATCGCTTTCAATCTTTTTAACGATATCACGGCAAAGTTTTGGTGCAGTAATATCATCAACATCTTCAGGACTAACCATTACGCGTATTTCACGCCCAGCCTGAATAGCATAAGCAGAAGCAACACCGTTGAAACCCTTGGCTATAGTTTCTAAGTCAACAAGACGTTTGATATAAGCTTCCAAGGATTCACTTCTAGCACCTCTGCGAGAAGCAGAAATAGCATCAGCTGCTGAAATAAGAACAGCTTCTGGTGTTTCAAAAGGAACATCTTCATGATGAGCAGCAATACAGTTAACAACCTTTGGAGATTCCTGATATTTGCGAGCAAAATCAGCACCCAATTTGGCGTGATTGCCTTCATCACTTTCGATAACCTTACCTATATCGTGAAGCAAACCTGCTCTGCGAGCTAATTGGATATCACCACCGATTTCAGCGGCAAGATTTCCTGCGAGATTAGCTACTTCAATAGAATGCTGTAAAACATTCTGACCGTAAGAAGTTCTGTAATTCAATCGGCCAACGATTTCGATAAGTTCCTGGTGAATACTCTGAATACCCAATGCAAGCATTGTCTGTTCACCAGCTTCTTTTATTCGAAGCTGAACTTCTTTTTGAGCCTTTTCATACATTTCTTCAATCTTAGCTGGATGAATTCTTCCATCAAGAGTAAGATTTTCTAATGTAACTCTTGCAACTTCACGTTTAATTGGGTCGAATGAAGATAGAACAACTGCTTCTGGAGTATCGTCTATAATAACATCTACACCAGTAAGGTTTTCAAAAGCTCTGATATTACGACCTTCACGTCCAATTATTCTGCCTTTCATTTCTTCACTAGGAAGTTCAACAACAGTAACAATCGGGTCTATGGTGTGGTCTGTAGCACATCTTTGAATAGATGTTGCCAATATTTCACGAGTTTTCTTGTCAACTTCTGATTTGATTTTCTGATCTGCTTCATTGATCTTGAGAGCAATATCATACTGAAGCTCATCTTCAATCTTTTTCATTAGAAGTTCTTTTGCCTGTTCTGGAGTCAGACCAGCAACTCGTTCTAATTCTTTTTTCTGCTGTTCTAACAGAGCTTCACTATCCTGTTTCAGTTTTGCAAGTTCTGATTCTTTGTCTCTAAGCAAATCAGCACGTTTTTCAAGACTTTCAGATCTAGCATCAACTTTTTCTATTCTTGCATTAAGAGCAGTTTCCTGTCTTTCAATTTCTTGACGTTTCTTTTGAAGCTCACGTTCTGAATTTTTCTTATCTGCAAGTTCCTTATCACGAATTTCTTTAGCTTTTTTCTGAGCTTTCTGAAGTTCGCGCTGAGCATTATTCTTGGCTTCTTCAAGAATATCTTTTTCCTGCTGTTTTGCTGCGGCAACTATTCCTTCGGCGTTTTTCTTTTCACTGGATTTTGCGAAGAAAAAGCCAATTATTCCGGCAACAACAGCAACCACTATATAAACAACATAAGTTGGTAGCATGAGTCCTCCGAGAGATTTATTCGTTATTTTTTCCACAAGCCCCTTTACATTCTCGGGTTTAGAAATTTTAAACATAAATTATAGGTTTTCCTGATATACCTTAACATTGAATTCTTTGCGAAGAGCTTCTACATATGCATCAAATACTTCTTTCTGCTTCTGTGGAAGGAGTTGACTTCTTATATTATCCTGAACTTCTTCAAGTTTCATAGTTCCTGCTGGTGTTCTAGAATCAACTCTGATGATATGATAACCAAACTGAGTTTTTACAGGACCAATTACTTTTCCGATTTCAGCAGTTTTACAAGCATTTTCAAATTCAGCAACCATTTGTCCTTCAGCAAACTGACCTAAATCGCCACCCTGACGTCCAGATGGACAAGTAGAAGAAGTTTTAGCGATTTCTTCAAATTTAGCTGGTTCTTTTTCTAAGGTAGCCATTATAGTTTTTGCTTCTGCTTCTTCTTTTACAAGAATGTGATGAGCATGAATCAAAGCTGGAGAAGCAAAATTTGAAAGATTCTTATTGTAATATTCCTTAATTTCGGTATCACTAACAGTTACAGGATTTAAAACTTTATCGAAAAGGGCTTTAACTAAAGTTCTGCGAGTAACATCAGAAATAACAGAAGGATTTTCTTTTGAATAAGTTTCATAATTCTTTTCAGCATCTAACAAAGAAAGAACTCTAGCGAAATGCTGATCTAAGAAATCATTCAATCCTTCACCACCGAGAACCTGAGGTCTAATGAAAGTAGGAATCTGTTCAAGTTCTTTATAGAGTTCAGAAACCTTTATTTCATGTCCATCATACTTAGCCAAAATAGCGTTGAGTTCAGCTTCTGTTAAGCTTTCTTTTCTTATAGTTTCAGCAACTTCTTTATTTAAAGAGAAATTATAAACCTTTTTCAATCTTTCAATTTCTGCCTTGAAAGTTTCAACCTGTTTATCACCAGCTAAGTCACGTCTAATCTGAGAAGAAACAGTATCGTAATCCTTTACAACGCCAGCTTTCTTTTCTGTATATTTAACAATCAGATAGAGATCGTCAGCAATACTAATAGGTGCAGAAACTTTGTCTTTTTCTAAAGCAGAAAGAGCAGCAGAAATTTCGGGTGCGATTTCGTCAATATTAACAAAACCTCTGTCTCCACCGTTTTCTTTAGAACCATCAATAGAAGAAGCTTTTGCAACTTCTACAAATGATTTTCCACCATTTATTTCTTTTAATAAAGCTTCTGCTTTGTCTTTTGTATCTGTAGAAATCTGGAAAATATGATACTGGTCTGGTTCAGTATAAGCTTTCTTATTAGCTTCATAGAACTTTTTAACATCTGCTTCATCAACAGTTACTTTTTCTAGCATCTTTTTGATGCGTTCCATTGATAAAACTGCAGTAACAGCATTATGAAGTTCTTTTTTAAATTCGTCAGTTTTGTCTAAGTTTTCTAATTGAGCCTTCTTCTGGAACATAGTTACTTCTACAAGCTGACGAAGGAAATCTTTACGTCCTTCAGGAGTAATAACCTGGGCAACAGCCTGAGGTTGAGCTACTTGCTTAAAAGCATTTAATTCTTTGTCGTAAAGCTCACGAGTAATCTTCATATCGGATAATTCTGCGAGAACGTCAGATGGATTCCCCTTAACTCCTGGCATCATAGGAACCAATTCTGCTTGTTGTGCAAAACAATCCACAACAGAAAACATTGAGCAAATTAATAAAACAAATAAAGCGTAAAAACGCTGATGGTCTAATTTCATAGAGCCTCCAAATATTTATTATCAATTCATTATATCATTGAAATATTTATTATTCAAATCTATTTATATTGTTGATTATTTAAGATTATTAAGGACTATCAAAAAACATTTTAAGCTTACATTCAAACACACAAAAAAAGAAAAAAATGAAATTTTATAACCCAAACTAATAATAATCTAATAATTAAAGAAACAAATGCCGATTATGGTGAAGAATAATTATAAAAAAGACAAAGCCATAGGAGGCATTTTATGAAAAAGCTGGTATACACTGGGTTTTTAGTGCTTTTTCTTAATTTACCTGCATTTGCTCTAAGCCTTGACGCTCTTCCGGCCTACCAAGACGAAGGAATGAAGCTTTACATTAGAGGAACCAGCAGACTACAAGAAAACAATTGCACAGAAGCAGTATCTGATTTGACTAAGGCTGTCAAATTAAGACCTGATATTCCAGAAGCTTTTCATAACCTTGGCTATGCCTTTGAACGCTGTGGCGATGTAAAGAATGCCATAAGAGCATACGAAAGAGCTCTTAATCTAAAACCCGCCTACCCTTCTGCATTAAACAATCTTGGTTATCTGCTTGCAACAACAGAACAGGATTTGATTCAAGCTATAGGTTTGTGCCAAAGAGCAGTCCAGCTTTCCCCTAATACACCAAGTTTTAGAGATTCTCTAGGCTGGGCATTATACAAATCTAATCGTAATCAGGAAGCTGCAGAACAGTTCCAAACAGCTTTAAGATTAGACCCGACCTTTTACAAATCTTACTTTAATCTTGGTCTTGTCGAATATACTGCCGGCAATTATTCTGCCGCAGCCAGAAATTTTCAGAATACAATCAGATGCAATTCAAACTATGCCAAAGCCTATGTTTCACTAGGTGACTGCTACGAAAAACTTAATGATGATAACAAAGCTTTAAACGCATATCGTCAGGCATTAAACAAAATTTCTGACAATGACCCGATAAAGAAACACCTAAACAAAAAGATTAAACAGTTAACTTCTGAATCAAAGAAACAACTCTTTGCTTCAACTCAAAAAATGACTTCTACTAACAGCAAAGGCCAAGGAAGTTCACTGCTTCAGGATTTTCTAAATAAACACAACAGAAGTGGAAATAATTCAAAAAGCAATAATTCCAACAAAACTTCTGTTGCTAGTGCCTATAATTACGAATCTAATTCTAGTTTTACACCTGTCAGTGCAACTAGTTTTGCCAGCAATTACAGTTCTTCTTATGCTCCAAACTCTTATATGACAGCTTCTAACTATAATTCGATTCCAACCTATTCACCACAGACTTCTGTCATATCTACTCCTCTGATAGATACTTCACGCAGTGCTATAGCAGAACGAAATGCCAGAGAAACCAATACAATTTCTTCTTCCTATTATGCTTCTTCTGCAAAAGTGGAAAACACTGCTCCCAGACAGATTAGCGTAGCTCAAGAAAGAGAATTGGAAAGAAAATATTCTCTTGCCAAATCTTATATGGATAGAGGTTTGACAGCTGAAGCTGCAAACGAGCTAAATTATATTATTAGCCAAGCTCCAGAAACTTCTATGGTTTCACGTCAATCCAGAAATATGCTTTTAAAAGTTAAGAAGCAACTAGATGAAACCAATGATAAAAAAGCAGACACTCACAGAGATATGGGTAAAGACTTCTTCCGTTCAGGCCAATATCAGCTTGCAGAAGAAGAATTCAACAAAGCCTTAAGACTTGCTCCAGACAATGCTGAAGTTTATAAAGACCTGGCTCTTTTGAACTACAATCAAGGTAAATATGAAGTTGCATACGAACAGAGTAAAAAAGCTATAGCTCTTGATAGAACCCTGAAAGAAGCATATGTTGTATTAGCTTCTCTTTATGCCCAGAAAGGCCGTCAGGAAGATGCTATCAGAACACTCAAGATGGTCAAGGAAGTTTCAACTAGAACAGATGCTGTTGATGAACTTGCTGAACGTATGATGGCTCAGCTTCAGAGTTATTGAAAAAATGCTTCAAGCTATAAGCTTTAAGCCAAAAGGCAAATCATATATTATTATTTCTGGCTTGCAGCTTAGAGCTTAAGGCTTTTAGCTTAATCCGACAACAACTACAACAAAAACCAACTACTTTTTTAGATATAAGATAGAAGACCATAAATTGAGATATAAGACTAGGTCTTCAATGTTCAATGTTCAATGTTCTATCTTCTATCTTAAATCTTAAATCTTACATCTTACATCTCAACCCATGAAAAAATACGAAACCCAAGAAGCAATAGCTATTTTTTCCGACAGAAACGATGGCGATTTAAACTTTTATGCAGCCAATAAGGAAGAAATTGAAAAAAACTGGAGCAATCTAGCTCAAAAAGTTGGTTTAACTTCAAAACTTCCTTTTTATGTTAATCAGGTTCACCAGTCAGAAATTGTTCAAGTAACTTCCGAGACCTCTTCACCTACTTCTCAAATAAAAGCAGATGGTTTAATAACAGACCAGCATCAAATACCCATAGGCGTTTTTACAGCAGATTGCTGCCCTGTATTGATTTCGAGTCCAAAAGTTGTTTCTGCAACTCATGCAGGTTGGAAAAGCACTTTACAAAACATCTGTTCTAAAACAGTATCGAAATATAAAGATGTTTTTGGGATTACTCCTGATGAATTAACTGCTTTTATCGGTCCATGTATAGGACAATGCTGTTTTGAATTAGGTGATGAAGTTTACGAAATGTTCATTTCCGAAAAGCCAGAATGGGAACAATTCTTTATAAAAAAAGGGAAATGGCACCTGGATTTAAGAGCTTTAAATAGATTTCAGTTAGAAAAAGCCGGCATTCAGCAAAACAAAATAATTGATTTAGACGAATGCACCTACTGCTTGCAAGATAAATATTTTTCTTATAGACGCATGAAAAAGCGTAACGGTAGTATGTTTTCTTTTATTTTTCTGAAGTAGCCTAAGCTGGCTACGCCAACTTTAAGGGATTAGGGGATTGTTTTAGCCAATCTTCGCTCTAAACGCTGCTGCTCTTCCATCTTCAATCTTCAATCTTCAATCTTCAATCTTATATCTTATATCTTATATCTTA
>JAFPZP010000099.1 GCA_017417215.1 Candidatus Rifleibacteriota bacterium
CGGTGTCTTAAGGTGCCGTTATTCAATCTTGGAACGCCACAAAACATGCAACCATATTTACAGCCACGACTTATTTCTATTGGAGGTAAATATTCTGTAATATCAGAAAAACCAGGATAAAGATCTAAGTTAACATGGGCTTTTGGAGCATAATGAATACCAGGTGTAGTATTACCTGAGAGCCAGTTTTCTAGAAATTCTGGAAATACTTCTTCCCCTTCGCCTACTGAGACATAGTCAAAGCCTAATTCATGGCAGGCTTTAGGTGCTGAAGTGGGTTGAGCGCCTCCACATATAGAAGTTATATTCGGATATTTCCCTTTTAAATACTTAATTTCTTTGCCAACATCCAACATGTGCGGAAGCATAAAAGAATAAACAATCAGGCTTTGGGGGCTGCTTAATTCTTCTTCCGGTTCTGGGTCACTACTAACCCATTTTATAAGATTGTATTTATCAAGAAGTTCAGCTTTGCAAGCACCTAAAATGGCACCGAGACTAACTCGATTATATTTTTGTATTCTTATAATCAGATTTGGTTTGTCAGTTTGCATTTTATTTCCAGTTTCTGAAAGGAATTCTAGAACTTATTATTTCTACGCTTGGAAGCTTATTCTGTTTCAAAAACATAGAAAGAGAATTCATAGCCAAATCTAGATGAGGTGAAGGTCCAACAACTATTTTCTTTATACAGTCCTTAGATTCATTATCGCATAGTTTAAAGTTAAGATATGGAATAAGCGAAAAAACACCTTCACGGAATGCCATGTTTTTTTCACCGCCAGTAGCAGTAGAAACCAAACGCCATTCCTGTTCTTCTATAAAGCTTTCGTCTTTAATGATTGGCGCAAGCTTACAAATACTTGTATTTATTTCTTCAATCATTTTTCCATGATCAAGCATTTGTTCGCTGAATTTTTCTATCCAACAGTCTATCAGGTATTTTACCAGTTCTAGTTGAAGAGTAGGGTTATAAACACAGGGCCAAACTACGAAGTTTTGTTGTTTGGCAATAACAGAGAGTTTCTTTAAGTCGAATCCTATTGCATAGCCTTTGCCTTGTGCTGCATAACCTCTCCACTGGCTAAGCAGGTCACCGGATTCGCAGAATGATACAGTACAGATATGGGTTTGGTCTACATTTGAAAGACTGTGTCGGATTTCATTGAGAAGACTGCGATGCTGGGAATTTTTTGCTTCTGACACCATTCGTCTCAATTCTCTTTCAAGAAGTTTAAATGTAAGGAAGACTTCATTTCTGTCATTGAGAAAATGAGCCTGTGTAGCCCACATTGTTCGTGTCGGAATTATACCTAATATGCCTTTTTGTGTGGTGTAATGGTATATGGTTTCTGGTGGTTTTAAAGGAAATACTGTTTTGTATAGGTATTTTTCAAATTTGTCTAGCATTGTTAGAACCGTAGTAAAAACTAATTAATTTACTAAACTAATATAACATAATTAAATAATAAAAAAGATAATATTAAACAAATTTATTAAATCTCAAATTTTAAGTTTTAGTCAGTGATAAAAAAAAGTTGACAGTTAAAATTCTCTGTGATATTATCGACACATACTCAAGGAGCGAAAGTTCCTTCGCCGGGATGGTGGAACTGGTAGACACGCACGTTTGAGGGGCGTGTGGCTTGCGCCATACGGGTTCAAGTCCCGTTCCCGGCACTTAGAAAACCTCTGATAATCAGAGTCTTGGAAAACCGCGAAACTTATCGTCAAGTTAAGCGTCAAGATTCTAAAGTTATCGGAGGTTTTTTATTTGGTTAGTATTTTTAAACAAGTTTCTTCATAACTTCATTTCTTGCAAATTTTCTGAAAGTAAGATTAAATTAAAGAATGAATTGGTCACAAATTGTGTCTACTATCTATAAGGATTAATTAATGAAAGACAAGGAAATCATATTAGTAGATAGCATAGAAAATAATATTTACAATTTCAGAGGTAAGAATGTGATGCTTGACTCTGATTTGGCTAGACTTTACGGGGTTGAGACAAAACGCCTGAATGAACAAGTGAAACGTAATATAAAACGTTTTCCTGAAAACTTTATGTTCGAATTAACCAAGGAAGAAGAAAAGGAAATCTTGAAGTCGCAAAATGCGACCTCAAGTTATGGTGGCAGAAGATCTAGGATAAAAGCATTCACAGAACATGGAGCTTTAATGCTGGCAAACGTTTTAAAAACAGATAGAGCTATTGAAGTCAGTATACTAGTTATAGAAGCATTTGTAAAAATACGTCAAATGGCTTTAACAAATGAGGATTTAGCAAGAAGACTTACTGATTTGGAAAAGGTTTCTAAAAGTTTAGGTAAAGAAACGAAGGAACTTAGAAACAGCATAGACACAATAATGCAAACAATAAATGGAATGATGATACAGCATCCACCCAAAAAACAACAAATTGGCTTCAAGACAGATAATAAAAACTAAAGTTTTTTAAGCAATAACAAAAAAGCACCTGGTTCTGAACCAGGTGCTTTTTAATTTTTAATGTTATTTTTAAGGTAAAGCCCAGCCCAAATACTGTTTGGAGCCAATCATTTGGGAGAGGGTCATTGTTGTAATACCATTATGACCTGTCCAACCGGAAGTTATAACCATTGGTTCACCGTTAGCAGCGACTTCACCAGTTGCCATAAATACATGACCATATTTGCTTTTGGCTGTTGGAGCAGTAAACATAATTGCGCCAGCAGGCGGATTTTTGTCTGTATGAATCATTCCGTCTCTTTTAAAATTCTTATATGCTCCATAAGCATCACGAGCAGACATCTGTGGTATTTTTCTTCCCCAGGCAGAGGCTACAAAAGCACAACACCAATGATTCCAACAGGTTTCATCCTGTGAAATTTTGTTGTTATTTCGGTTAAACCCTTTTTTTGTTCCACCAGCCATCTGGTCTTTTGCCCAGGTTATTGCCCCAGCTGCAGTTCCATCGCCTTGTTTCTGACCAATAACGGATTCTTTAAAAGGAAGATTAGAAGTGTTAGTGGTTGAAAGTGTGGGATTATAACTAGAGCTCATTAAAGGAGCAGAAGTATTTGTGCTTGAACTAGTGGTAGATTTTGAAACTGTGCTGTTGCTTGAAGTAGTGCTGCTATTTGTGGTTCGAGCTATATAACCACCGCTTTTACAATTACCAGGATAGTCTGGTTCTATTCGGCTAGCTGGTTTTGCGTCTGTAGATACATAATTTTTATGCAGATAGCCTATTTTTCCATTAATATTTACTTTATAAAATTCACCTTCTTCACCTATTATGGTGCACTTTGTGTTATTGGTGTAAGAACCGAGAACAGGACCCCAGGGATATTCCCTTAATCTTAAGGATGTATTTACTTTTATAGTTCCTTCTATTGAGATTTCTTTTTCTGTTGGGGATTCGGCTTTATTATTTGTTTTTTCTGGGCGTTTATTATCTTCTTCTATTACTTGGCCATTGGGTCTAACATAAACGCAGGTTCCATCATTAGAAAGTCTGATATCCATAGGGGAATCTGCCTGTAATAAACTACAGCCTATTGCTAATATAATAATGGAGCTTATTATAAATCTTATTTTTCTAATCATTGCCCATATATACCTTATGATAAATTATTTATATAATTGTACACATAAAAATCTATACAGGCAAGAGGATAAAAAAGTATATTGTAAACTACAGATTATCTATGAATATAGCTAGAACAACCAGCGGAGCTACCCATTTAATAATGAATATCCAGGCAGACATGAATGGAAAGTTTAAGGTTCCCTGATTAGTAATTTCTTTTAAACAAGAATTAAATACATAACCATTTGTTACTACATCTGGATTACCTTTTTGATTTCTAACAATAATAGTTTCATATCTCAGTCCACCATCCCATATCCAGCCGACACAGATAGCTAACATTATTCCACCAAATGGCATAAGAATATTTGAAGCTATAAAGTCCATAGAATCAAAAATACTTTTGCCTGGGAAAATGTTTATATGGCTTAAAAGACCAAAACTCAAAGAACAGGGGATTCCTAAGAGGAATATTATTATAGAAACCAAAGTAGTTGCACCAAATCTCTTCATGTGCCCTTTGTCTGTAATATATGAAACCAGACCTTCTAGCATGGATATAGAAGAGGTTAAAGCAGCAAACAACATTAAAGTAAAGAATATTATTGAAATAAAGAACCCCATCGGCATTTTTGCAAAAACAGCTGGCAAAGTAATAAAGATTAGTGCAGGTCCTGCGGTAGGTTCAAATTTAAAAGCAAAAACGGCTGGCATTATTGCTATTGTTGCTAGTAAAGCTACTAAGGTGTCTATTATCGGAATAGAAATAGAGGACTTGAACAGATTATCTTTTTTACTTAAATAGCTGCCATAGGTGAGCATGGCGCCCATTCCTAAGGATAACGAGAAGAATACCTGACCTACTGCAACTAAAATTGTCTTGCCGTTAACTTTTGAAAAATCTGGGTGGAATATGAATTTTACTCCTTCCCAGCTCCCATCTAACGAGAGTGTTCTAAAAGTTACTATAAGAAGGATAATCAGCAAAGCTGGCATCATTATTTTTGAATATTTTTCGATACCTTTTTCAACTCCTAAGGCAACGATAAGGTAGTTCATCACAGAGAAAATGAATAAGGTTATGATAGGGTAGGTAGGATTAGAAGTATAATTTGCAAAAATCTGGGCATAGTCTGGATTTTCACCGAAGCTGACAAAGCTATGATATAAATAGTATATAATCCATCCACCTACGACAGGATAAAAGGATAACAATATAAAACCGGTAACCAAGCCCATTGCTCCAACCCATTTCAATTTTGGTGAAATCAAACCGTATGAGCCAACAGGATTTAATTGTCCGAATCTTCCAATGGTAATCTCAGCAATAACAAGAGGAACTCCTATAAAAACCAGTAAGAGCGCATATATGACAATAAAGGCACTTCCACCATTTTGTCCTACCAAATATGGGAATTTCCAAAGGTTGCCTAGACCTACTGCTGAGCCAGCAGCAGCCATAATAAAACCAAATGTGGATGACCAATGTGCTCTGTTAGAAGATTGACTGTTATCGTTATCCATCGCTTGCCTCGATTTGTATTGTGAATAAAAAAGTGTATTTAGATGAGTGACAAAAATTCTACCCGAAAAATGTAACAAAAGCGAGCAATTTTTTATTTTAGGTTAAAAATTATATTTTTAGTCTACCTATCCAAAGCTTTCTTCCGCATTGAAGCCATTCAATGTTATCTAAACCATTGATTTTTTCTGAAGTAATTAACCTGTCTTGGGGTCTCATTTGTTCGACCCATTCTTCATAATAATCAGGAAGAGGTATTTTTTTGTCTTTTATCATTTTTTGAATATTTAAAATATTTTCTTTTTCTTTTTTGAATAAAGAGAAGTTGTTGAGATAAATATAAGAGATTTTTGAATCAGGATTCTGGTAATATTGGGAAATAGCAAAATTGAGATTGTCGTTGTAGATGATTCCATCTGCTTCTGGAGCCCAACTTTGCAATTCTTTGCAGGAAAAATCTACTGGTGTTGTTTCTATGGCTGTTTTGCTATATCTTCCAAGACCATCGTGGGTGGCCAAAATAGTAAAGATAGAAAGAATGTATAAACCCATGCAGAATTTTACTCTAAATTGTTTGAAACATGAGGCATTTTGAATTATTTCTGAAATCTGCTGCGAAAACCATATTAAGAGTAATGTGTCTCTGAACAAAGCTAAATCAATGTAACCGAAATTAATAATCAACTGGAGAAAAAGAGCAGAAAATAAAATTGGATTATTAAAATTATTAATTATTTTGCAACCCTTTTTGTAAGCCTTTATCCAGAGTATTATAAATGCAAAGAATAACCAGCAATTTTCTACTATTATGGGAACGAAGTCTGGTAATTGCAGAGAACAAATATGGCTATAGCTTAGATTCATTTCGTTGATAGAATATACTTCTGGCGGAATAATGATACGAAGTATGAAGATGTAAAAGATAATTCCTAAGGAACTTGATTTGGGGTTTTCTTTAATGTCTTCTATAAAAATGGTGATTACTGACAACAAAAGTAGGCAAAGCAATATCTGAGGCGAACAATTTAAAATACGTAATATAAAATTACCGTTTGCCAGCATTAAAATAGACATTGAGGCAAACCAGGCTGTTATATTGAGACTAGAACAAAGACCAATTATATTAAATAATATGAAAATACTTGTAACTATATAGATAAGGTTTTTTTCTTTCGCTTTATCATAAATAGTTGTATTGGTTTTTATGCTTTCTTTTATTGTTTCATCACTTAATGGGATGTCACCGTTTTGTGTTAATGCAGAGCTAATGAGCATTGCATAATTAGGAGACCAGCCATAAGAAAGAATCTTTAATGGAACAAAGACGAGAATAATAGAAACAATAAGAAGAGAAAAGCCTTTAAAAATACAATTTGTAAAAGAACTTAATATATTCAAAAGCTTTTCTCCTCTGTTTATTTATTGTTCCTGCTTTTGGGTGGTTTCATGGTATTCTTTTTCAGTGTTGACTTTCCAGATGATTGATTTATCTGTTTTACCGCAAATAGCTCTTACAGCTTCTATAGAAGTCATCATTGAATGGTCCATGTTGTTGTATCTGTGTTGTCCGTTTCTACCAATGCAGTAAAGATTGCTGAACTTTTCTAAATAATCCTGAACTTCGTTGAATCTGTCATAAGTTCCAAAGTAAGCAGGATAGGCTTTCTTCATTTTTATTCTTACAGAATCTTTTACATCTGCTTTGTCTATTATGCCTATCTTGTCGAGTTCATCTATGGCGAATTTGATAAACTCATCTTCTGCCATATTCCACATCTTATCGCCTTCGGTGCAGAAATATTCTAATCCTATCCAGACAGAATGTTCCGGGTCTTTGAGCATATAAGGAGACCAGTTGTTGAATATTTGAAGTCTTCCTAGCTTAACTTCACGTTCTTGAATATATATCCAGCAGTCAGGAACAATGTTACCGAGAGTTTTAATATTGGTAGTGTTTTTAATTTTTAATTTGTCTACCAATAAGCCTACTGTTATAAAATCTCTGTATGGAAGGCCTTCTGCAATTTCTTTTACATTGTCAGGAGTTTCTGAGGGTAAAGATCTGACCAAATCTTTAATTGGCATAGAGGATAAGAAGTAATCGCCAGTTATTATTTTTTCTTCACCGTTTTGTATGAACCCTACAGCTTTTATTTTGTTAACGCCATTTTCGTTTATTGTTTCAATTTTGCTAACTTCGGCATTAAGGTATATTTCTCCACCTAGTTTTCTTACTTCTTCAGCCATTGTTTCCCAATATTGCCCTGGTCCAAACTTAGGGTATATATAAGATTCAATTAAAGAAGTTTCAACTTTTTGTTGTTTTATAAAAGGTTTTGTCAGAGCAGTGAGAAATACTTTGAGTATGGATAAACCTTTTACTCTTTGAGCTCCCCATGAAGCGTCTATTTTTGAAGGATGAACTCCCCATAGTTTTTCTGTATAATCTTCAAAGAACATTTTATATAAAGGTTCTCCGAAACGGTTAATATAGAAATCTTCTAATGAGTTTTCCTTTCGTTTATGAATCATGCTTTTGATATAGCCAAAGCCAGCATGAATAGTTCTTGATAACCCCATATTAGTAAAAGTCTGGAGCTTAATAGAAATAGGATAATCAAAGAATTTCTTTAAATAAAATATTCTTGAAACTCTATTGCGGCGAAGCATGACTATATCTTCTTTTTCTGGGTCAGGACCATTTGGAGCCAAATCTTTTGTCTTGCCAAGTTTAATGTCATCTATGGAGTTAGCACCCTGTATAGGCATTATTTCATTCCATATTTTTTCTACTTCAGGAATTTTTGTAAAAAATCTATGTCCGCCTATATCTATTCTGTTATCTTTAAATCTGGCTGTTCTTGAAATGCCGCCTATCTGGTCGGTGGCTTCCAGAATTATCGGTTTAATACCGGTTTCTTTGAGTAGTTGATAGCCGGCAGTAAGACCAGCAGGACCTGCCCCAATAATAATTGCTTTTCCGTTTAAATTTTTGTCCATTTCTTTTACCTGAATATAATAATTTTTCTAGCTGCATAATTCCAAAATAAAACTATAGCAGTAACAATACATTTGACAATAAGATAACCATATTTGACAAAGTCATAATGAATGAAGTTTCCAATCCAAGTTAAACAAGTGTCTAACTGATTCTTTAATAAACTGCATCCTATATACATTCCTAGCTCTGTAAGACTTAAACCAATTAAACCTATTATAACAAAAATAAAGAAAGATTTGGAATCTCTTCCTTTCCCTAGATCTTTTGGTTGAATAAAGACAAACTTTAAAGATAGAACGTAATTAACTGTTAGACCTATCAAAAAGCTTAGTGCTGTCGATAGGTATATGCCATAGGCCACATTTTTGAAAACAAATTCTTTGAAAAGAAACAAAGAACCAAAGTCTGCAATAAAAGCAATTCCTCCGACTACTACATAACGGAGAAATTCTAAAATTGTTATTTTTAGTTTTTCTTTTTCCATTTTTTTACAAGTTTCAAGCTAAGGAGTCTTGCTTGACAAAGAGATTAGAAACATTTGTCATTCTGTAGGCTTGTTTCTGATTTCTTTTTTCTCCTTTCCAATATAAAGGTGTTTCCCAGCTCTTATCCAGTCTAACTCAGGGTAGTTTTTGCTTAAATCTATTGAAACAAAGATTCTATCTTTTTCAGTCAATTTATCTATCCAGATTTTGTATGATTTATAGTTGTAATAAGAATATATAATTTCTCTGTAAACCATTCTGTTTTCGTCTGTCATAATTACTGGTTCAAAGCCTAATACATATTTGTATTTCCCTTCTGGGTCATTATAATATTGGTAATAAAAATGATTCATATCATCGTTATATATTATACCACCATCAAGAGGTTTATATTCGGCAAACTCTGGTTTTGAAAAGTCGACAGAGTATTCTGCTCGCTTTTTCTGATTATTCCAGGCTGAATTTGTCATAAATAGAATCGATGATAAAACGGCTAAGATAAACATCGTATTTCTCATAAATGGCTTTTTTATTGATTTCATATCTTCAATAAGTTCTGAAAGTTTATGAGATAACCAGAACATTAAAGCTACTGTGCCCCAGTCAACCCAGAATCTTATTACTTTTAGCGATAATAGCCAGCATAATAGAATGCATATGAATAATCTATCTTTGCTTAAATCGTTAAGCTTCATCTTTTTTGAATAGATTGAAAGCATAGTTATAAAAAATGTGGGAACAAGCCACAATATATTAATATTCCCTTCAGCAAATTCTGTAACAAGTTGCCAATTATATATTTTTTCCGAGAATATGTTTAAAGTCGCTGTGTAATGAAAATATAGAAATTGATTGAACTCACCGGTGAGGAAAGCTCCTAATATCGTTGAAAGTAAGATAATAAAACTCAACTCTAGTGATTGTTTTATTTCCCCTGATAAGAGCAGAGCCATTGGAAGAATCAGGAACGTATACCAGGTCCCATGTAGCCATACTGCTATTGTTAAAAGAATGATAGAGCCTAAATACTTTAAACTGTAATCTTCTTTATCAGAATCTAAAAACCAGATTTTCAACAAAATAAGGGTTATTATATTCGAAATAATAAAAGGACGGCCGCTGAGCGTTCTTAAGATAATACTTCTATCAAACAAGAACATTATTGTCAGTAATATTATCCAGGCAGCTTTATTCGGAGATAATATAGTGCCAGTAATGTTGAACAGACAAAAAAGCCCTATTACACTAAGGTAAATCAACCCTTCTTTACTGATTTTCAAATACCTATGAATAAAGCGTAACAAAGAGTGCCAGCCAGCATTATGGTCTGAAGAAAGGCTTGGTTTAATAACTAGCACATCTGACCATGTTTGATTAGTTGTGGAAAAGGCAATATGTCTATTTGCATCGTCTGTAGGCATATAACCTACAGAAAGGATTCTGTAAGGAATAAATATAAAAGTAGCGAATAATATTAAAATCGCTAATAGTTTTTCTAAATTTTGTTCTTTGTTTAAATTCATATATAAAATAGAATAACATAATGAGTAAAATTAATTGTAAATTTTTGCTCTTTCTAATAAAATATTTTTGTGGCTATATCAAAAGAACAACAAAATATATTAGATAATCTTAGGTTGCCAATAAAATCCTTCCGTATTTTTGCATTGGAAGAGGTTATTAAGAGTGGCGGCAGTCCTGAGATATTAGCTGTTTTAGAAGAAATAAGCGCAACTGAAGATGATCCAGAATGTTCAATGCTTATTTCTCATGCTATTTCAGCAGTTAATAGCAGGTTAGGCGGGACTAACAAAGTAGAAACTGTTAGCCTTGATAATGTTTCAGACTTTTTGACAAACTGGAAAGAAGCAGATGAAAATTTGCGAATGCATATTTTATCTAATTTGCCAGTCAGACTACCTAAAGATGTAAGAACCTTAGGTCCGGAATTGGCTGAAGGGGTTACACCGCTTGTTGCAGCCAGAGTTATAAGAACATTTGGGCGAAATTGGCCAGAAGATAAATTTAATCTTATTACCAATAATCTCCATTCTGACAGCCTTGTTTTAAAATTAGCTTCTTTAAGAACAATGGTTCATCTTAAGCCTGATTTGCTTTTAGATGAGTTGCCAGAATTATTGGCTTCTCCAGACCCTGAAATAAAAGCTCTAGCAATTAGAGGTCTTGTTAAAATTGATAAAGAAGAAGCTTTGAATCACTTGCAGGCTCTTCTTTTGTCACCGACAAAAACAGAACGCTTGGCCGGTATACAGAATTGTCCATTTTTGCCTTTTGATATGGTTAAGCCTTTGTTGCTCAAGTATTTCGCTGCAGAAACCAACTCTGAGCTTTTGATAAAGGCTGGTTGGATAATAGAAATGAATCCGGATGTTGAAGTCCCGTTCAGACTATTTGAAATAGCAGAACGTTCTCCAGCTAAAAAGGCAGAATTAGTTAAAAAAGTACTGAATGAATCAGTTAATCTTTTAAATAAGTCTGGAATACTAGGAAATCAGTTCTCTGAATATACTAGAAAGCTCCAGAATTGGGTTAACAAAAGAAATGCTTTACGTTTGGTCAGACAAGTTGTTGCTAGACTCGATGGTGAAACTGTTGTTCCCGAAATCGAACAGAAAGTTATGGTTGCTGTCAAACAACCATTGTTTAAAGAAGCATTTTTAGAAGCACTGAATTGGCCGATTTCTGATATTGTTAAATCTCGAATTAAGAAATATCTTGGTATAACTGATGTTGTCAGTGAAGAAGCAGGTAAAACAAAGACAGAAGAAGTTGCACCAGAACAGAAGACTACTTCAGAAAGCGCTACACCAGCTTTATCTAATTTAGAAATGCTGGCAAATATAACTCCTGAAGATGCAAAAGAAAAACTGAACAATATTATTTCTTTCATTACCAAAAAGGAATCTGATTTAAAGATTGCAGCTTTTCAGTGTTTAACAAGATGCAGGTTAAGCGGTGCAGAAGATGTTGCTGTTAGCATGATTAAGAATCCTGATATTTCACTAGCTACAGCAGCAGTAGAATATCTGAGTATTGTTAACCCCGATTGCGTATTCCCATACTTAGGCTATTGTCTGAATGTTTCAGATATTGGAATGAAATCTGTAGCTCTTGGTATATTGAAGAACTATGATTATAATCAGGCAGTTTCTTCTTTGCGAGCTATGCTTTATTCGCCCGACAACAAACAGCAGAGTATGGCTATGGAATGTATCGGTCAGTTTGATTTCGCCTTAATCAGAGATATGCTCACTGAGTTTCTTTGCTTTGATTATCATGAGCACTTGATTGAAGCAGGTCTCTGCCATTTTGCTGCTAACCCCTCTGCTGATAACGTATATTCATTATATAAGATTGAACAGGCTCATCCTGGTCAAATTGCTGAACAGGCCAAAAAATTAAGAGAAGCTTGTCCAGAACCTACTGAAGAAATGGCTACTTCTTTGGATCAAACCCAAACAAAGAAGGAAGAATCCAAAGAAAAAGAAATAAAAGCAGCAAAAGAAGCTGAACTTAAAGAAAGACTGAGAATAGAAAAAGAAAAGAAGGCAAGCAAAAGACCTGCTTATGCTTATCGTTCTCCTGTTGAAATTCCTGAAAGAACTTCAAAACAACAGCTTATTGCTATTTGGCAAGGCTTATGTGATTTTGTTCAATCTAAGGCTTTGCCTATAACTATAGTGATATTTTTAATTGTTGCTCCAACTGTTTATTATGTATTCTTCTATTCTGGAGCTTCAGGCGAAACAACTAAAAAGGGTAGTGTAGTTGTTTGTGACCCAGTAATAGCAGAAGGGCTGGTTGCAGAAGTTGATGACGGTGTTGTTACTGTTAAAGCAACCAATGGTATAACTTACATATTAGTTCCTTTAAAAGATGGTTGGAAAATCCCAGAAAAAGGAAAACTTATAAGAGGTTTGTTCGTTCCTTACAGAATGTCTTCAAATGGTGACGTCGCAGCTCATTTAGGTGATGCTGGTTATATGTACATTGATAAGTATTCTGAGGAATTTAGTGGGGATAAGGCGAAATGAGCTCTGAAAAAGCCTTAGAACAAGAGAATAATCTAGCATTAATTCAATTGGTAAAAAAAGGTGATACTGAAGCTTTAGATAAGTTGTTAAATATTTATATTCCTCAGTTAAATTCTTTTTTTCATTATATTCATGTGCCAGAAGATATAATTGAAGACTTAATTCAAGAAACTTTCGAAAGAATGATAAAAAAAATAGATTCTTTTGATGAAAGTAAAAGGTTTTCAACCTGGCTAATGACGATGGGAAGAAATATCTATGTTGATCAATATAGAAGAAAAGTAAAAGGCGAAGAAATTATTGCTGAGGAAAGCAGAGATAATATCGGGAGTGACCCTGAAACAGAAGTAATTGGCAAAATTAGTGTGGAAGAGTTATTAAAATCTTTATCTGATAAAGAGAAGTTTTTAATAGAAATGAGAATTTTTAAACAAATGCCCTTTGCCGATATTTCAGAAGTAACTGGAGAATCCGAAACCTCTTTACGTTCTAGATTTTTTAGAACTCTCAACCGTTTAAGAAGTGTTTTTTAGTTACAATAAATTACCTGTTTTTTTAGTAAAAAAAACCAACAAACATAAATCTTTTGGAAACAGTGAAATCTCTCTGTAAGTTCTAGCCGTTAGACGTAACTTTATACTGTATTCGCACCAGTTTTATCCCTTCGATCCTCTCTCTCTGCATTTAGGCTTTACCCGATTATTCTTTATTTATGTTTTTTAAAAGGGATGTGACCTGCTTTTAAGTAAAAGTATAGATACTTCGGAGTTTTCTTGAGTGTCTCTTAGGAAGATTCTGTTTGTTGGTTAAAAAAGATAAGGTTTGTTTTATTCTATTTTTATAAAAGCTTCATCTAATTTATTTAAGCCGTTTGAAATATCGTTTATAGTATTGTCTACTTGTGTTTTAACCATACCGTAGGATCTTCCGCAAAATACAACAGCAGTTTTTATAGATTCGAGTTTAGTTTTTAATTGTTGATATTTTTCTTGGGAATCTTTTGATGTTGGATTTCTTTTAATATCATATAGTTCATTTTTATATCTTTTAAGATTAGTCATTAACTTTGCTCTTGAATTGTTCTCTGGTCGGTCATTGCTAATATAGTGGCTGTCTAACAAATAGTGAAGATTGTCTAAGGCATCAGATAAATCTCTGCAACCATCTTTTATATTTGATGAAACATTCTCTTTTTCTTTTGTAGTTAGAAGTCGTGTATCGACCGTTGGGGCATTTGCTGCTTCCTTGTTTTCTTTATTGTCATTATTTGAAAGAGAGTTATTGATCTGTGATGCCAAGTCTTCTAATCTATTTCCAACTTTGACTATATTAGTGGAGTTTGTTTTCGTTTTATTCTCAGAGTCATATGAATCTGCGTTAGTTGTTAGTTTGCTTTGAGTATCACTGTCTTTTTTAGAACTGGCAGAAGTCTGAGTTATTTGTACTGATTCATTCAGTGGATTCCCTGCGGAGTCTTTGGCTGAAGCTTTAAGTTTTTCTCCGGTATCTTCAAGTTTTTGTCCGAAACTAGAAGCCTTATTCAGAGCTGTATCAACTTTGTTTAAACCTGCATCTATTTTCGTTGCGATTTTGTCTGTTTTTCCAGTAAATTCACCTATAGCTTCTCCTACGGATTTCACTGCGGGTTTTACTGTTTTAACGACATTTTTTACAACTTCTACTCCTGATTTAATTACTTTACCAATACCACTAACAATAGAGCCTAAAGTATTGGTTAAACCAGAAATTATTTTCCCTAGATCTAAGCTACAGCCTGTTAGGGTGATTGAAATCACTAAAAAAATAGTAAGTAATAAAGAACCTCTCATAAGTTTTTTGAGCATAAAAATCTCCTCTCATATTGAACTCTCATATTTTTTTATTTTTTATTTATATATATTACGAACAAATAATAAGTTTTGTTGCAGAAAAATTATAAATCGCTATCTTTTTTTGAAGAAGGAATAGTCTGGGTTGGGTAATTTATTGGTTCGTTGCTTCGCATATCCTCATAAGATACATTGTTTGATAATTTATTTTTTAAATTAGAAGCTTTTTCTTTTGATAAATCAGATTCTAAATCAACTGTTTCAGATGCATTTGTAGATAATGAATTTGAATTATTTGTTGATCTGGTTTCTGTAAGATTTGGTTTTGGGGTTGAGGAAAGGGAGTTATTGCCAAGAGCAAGAACACCTAATGCTAACGACCCGGCAAGACCAACGCCTACAATAATAGATGCTGCAGTGAGACTTGATTTTGCTGCTCCAGAGGAAGCGGCAGCTACTTGTCTTGCCTGCATTGCTTCTTTTAAGTTTGCTGCAATTTTTGATTTTAGAGCTAAGCTGGCAGCAGGAATAACAGATTGCGTAGAAGCCTTTAAAGCTTTGATTGATTCAAGGCTTCTACGACATTCAATGCAAGTTTCAAGGTGAGCAGAGGCTTCTAATGACAATTTTTCGTAATTGCCATTAGCTGCTATTGCTTCATCTAATATTTTTTTGCATTTATCTGTTAACATTTTATTCTTTTATTTACTCTTATTTATTTTATCTATGCATTCGTCTATTGAGTTAATGGTTTCCTTTGCTGTTTTTGTAAAATCGTCAAAAATATTTTTGACATTTTGAACATCAGCAGAAAACTTTTGCATATTTTTATTTAACTCATCCATCTTTTTAGAAACTTCTGCATATTTGGCTTGAGATTCCTTTGAAGTTGGATTTGCCTTAATTTCGTTAAACTTTTTCTTTATATTTTCTATTTCTTTGAGTGCATCTTCTTTTATTTTTGTGTCGTTAGCATTATTTGTTGTTGGAGTCATATTAAGGATCTTTTCAAATGTTCCAAGGGCACCACTCATATTGTCAACCGTGTTTGAAATTGTTTTTTCAGCTTGTTTAACTTCTTCTTTAGATAGAAGCTTAAAGTTATTTGATGTGGTTGTTTGAGCCGAATTATTATCCTTTTTAGTTAATTGTTGAGCCATATTCAAAACTGGATTGCTATTAGAGCTAGAAGAAGTTGTAGTCTTGGATGAAGATTTAGAACTACTTGATGTTGATTTTGAACTGGTAGATTTAGAAGAAGATGATGTTTTGTTTGATGAAGAATTTGAAGAACTAGACTTCTGAGATGAAGATACAGAAGATGCTTTGTTTGAAGATTTAGTAGCACTGGTTCCAGAAGTATTAGAATCACTTTTTGAACTGGCTGTAGTTTGAGTAGTTGCAGTTCCTGAAGCTACTTTGTTTCCTGCAGAGTCTTTACCTGCTTTTATCAGACTATCGCCTATGTTTTCTAGTTGTGTTCCAAAACTAGCTATACTAGAAAGAGGGCTGGTATTATTGGATATTTTAGCAGTACCGCTAGCGGTTTTGTTGTTATTACTAGAAGTTTTACTCGTTCCACTCGCCGTACCCGACGAATTACCCGACGTTCCCATAGCATTGCTTATCTCATTCGCTACCGAAGTAACAGCGTTAACAACTCCTTGAACTACGCCAACGACAGCTTTTATTACAGTACCAACGCCTTTTATTATAGAGCCGAGTATGTTTGTAAGGCCAGAGAAAATTTTGCTCAAATCAAGACTACAACCTGTGAGAGTTATAGAAATGATAAGCATGAGACTTAGGAAAAATGAGCCTCGTAAGATTTTTTTGAACATAAATAACCTCCTGTTATTTTCTAAAACAAATACGAAGTTATTTTATGTTTTGTTGCAAAAAAATTAAAAAAATTAATATTCTTCATCAGAATTAATTTTTAATTCTGTATGCCAATTCTGATTCAACCTTTTATCGTTCCAAATAGCGTTAAAAAATTCAGGATAAACAATATCATAAAAATCAGCAAGTATAACATCTTTCTGATTTTGTCTAAGTTTTTCGCCAATTTGTTTGTTGTCATAATCTTGGGGGTGAAGCACGTCAACCAACTGAAGAGTTATCTGGTAGTAAAACTGCATTTTACTGCTATCAACTTCTGTGGTAATGCCAATGTCTTTAATTTCAAAAAAGTTAATGTTATTTGATAGTATTTTAGAAGTGGTTTTTGAATTGAAAGTTTCTTCTCTTATAAGAGTATAAGGTGCTGATTCCCCTTCTATCTTATAGGTTATTTTTGAGGGAATACGATTGTTTTCAGCGTTTTCATCTGTAGGATTCTCAAAAATATCACTGTAACTTTGGTGAATAGGAAAAGAGTAAAACTGGTATATGTAATTTGGAGCATCGCCACTTTTGGTAAGAATATTACTGAAAGAATAGATTCCTGCGTCTGGAACTTTAAAACAAGCCATTTTTAAATCGGCATATATTTGCTGCAAAATATTTCTTGCTTTCAGGGTGGTTTCTATTCTAAGCATTCCTTTTAATGATGTGTTTGTTCCAGAACGTAGCATCATGAATACTGGTCCTAAAATGAGCATGAGACAGATGGCAGCAATCATTAATTCAACAAGTGTAAAAGCACAACGGTTTATTCTTTTCTTATTTAGTCTTACCATTTGGGTTTCCATACTATATTTGATTCTAATATGATTGACTCTTTGCGAAACCATACTTCAGCCTTACTCATATTTCTGGGAGCAACAGTAACTTTTATATTTATATATTTGCCGCTACTGTTAGGGGTAAGGTCTATTCTTCGTTGGAAAGATTCCGCATCAGCAGGATACTGTAAGGCAAGTTTGGGATCAAATGTTATATTCGTAAATTCTCCTATTTTATAAGGAGCAGGACATAATTTATGGTTTTTAGAGATAGCTAAAACTGTTTCATAGCCTAAGCCTCTGAAAACTTCAATGGGTTCTCGTGCTAAAGAGAAGCATAAAGTTTCGAAATAGGCATCCATAGAACTCCTATTAGAGGTTTGATTGAGCATAAAAATAGAAAGAATGACAACCATCATCAATGCCATAGCAATGATGATTTCCATTAATGTGAAAGCTTTTCGTTTATTAATCATTCGTTTTCAATAACTCTTTCGAAAGTAACCCAATTTGCTATATTTACCTGATAAACATCTCTTGTCGGAGCTAATGCTTCATCATATGTAATTTTATGTGAGTCTGTTTCCTTCCATTGTTTTATATTCAGATAATCAACTGCTAATGAACCCTTTAAATCTAATTTATCATTAACTACGATTCTGCCGTCAGACCCCATATTTAATCCTGAACCATCAGGACCTTTCATAGAAATAAGAGCTGCTTCTATGGTTTTCGAAGTATTTATTATTACATTGCCATTTCTGGCAAATAATACTACTACGCTGTCTTTATTAGCTTTTTTTATAGCCCCTTTTATATTTATGTTCCTTGCGATTAAAACACCGCTGCCTTCAACTGTTATGTCGCCATTTTCTCCAAGTACAACGTCACTAGAACAATGAATAATTCCTCTTAGTTTGAGCTTATTCTTTTCTAATATGCCTAATTCTTGCAGTTCTTCAAGTTTATTAACGTCGTTCACATATCTTTTATTAAAAAGATTAAAGTGAGCGAAAGGATACTGTGCTTCATATGGTCTGCTGTTCCCTATATATTCTCTGTTATGAAAATCATCCTGGCTTATGATAGGTGGCTCATCTTTTAATTGGTAAGAGTATTCGTTATTGATAAAAGTAAAGGCTCTTGAAGCTATTGACGGGGTTTGATTGTCATCATGAGTCTTTATAAAATTATAAAGTTCCTCATAATTTATTTTGGGTTTTATGTTGGTTTTATATTCATTTGAATTAAATATTGCACTATAATTATAATTGTAACAAATTACTGGTGTTTTAAGAGTATCTTTTACTGTTTGAGGACTTTCTTTTATAACGTATAAATCTTTGGATTCAATTATATCATCTAGAGGCCAAGGCATATCTTTTTTCACTGTTACATTAATAACACATTTTGATAAATCTACTAAGAAATATCCATAGTTAAAGAATTGTTTTCTGATATCGGAATCTAAAATTTCGTCTAATCTTTCTTTGGGGTTTATTTTTATGCCATCAAAATAGTTGTAGTTATTGTTCGTAACAAATAAATGTTGTTTTTCTACGGCATTTTTTGAAGAAGTATTTCTTTCGTTCTTTAAAGTATCAGTGTTAATATGTTCATCTGTTATTGGAAGTTTTTGATGTTTAAATAATGCTTTGTGACCTGTTATAGAATTAACAGATGTTACAGTACAATCATCTCCTAAATATAATCCTGTATATGATGCTATTATTCCTGCTCTAAATGATGGTAAAAACTTATCAACATCTTGATCTTCTGCTTCTAATAAATCTATAACTTTATTGCCATTAGGAATAAAGTCTTTGGTTTTATCAGACAAATTTAAAAAAGTATAATGGTCGTGGTCTGTTCCGAAGTGAACTTTGCCAAGAGTGGAACCACTGCCGGCATTTATTTCTAATTGTACTTTTTTGTCTGGATTCAAACTGAAACCTAAATCAGAACTATTTCCTAGAAACTCATTTTGTCCTTGTCTGATAAACAAAGCGTAGTCAAGAACTCTGTTGCCGGCATAGTTTTCATCTCTTTCCTTTTTACTGAGTAAAGAGACAACCTTGTAATCATGGTGTCTAACTATAGTACAAGCCCCTGGAAAATTCTTTTTGTATTTTTCTTTGGCTTTGGCTGTTGTAACTATTTCTATTGTTCCTATACCTTCATTTTTATAAAAAACATTTCCCTGATAGTTACAATTTCTAAAGTCTACAATTCTTGCTTCAGCAGTAATATCCATGCGGTCGCCCATGATGTTTTCAGCCATTTTTACGGTTGCAGGGATATCTATTTTTATGCAGTTTGAACTTGTTCTTTTGAAATCAGGTGCATATATAGAAGTTCTGTCTATTATTTTTCTTAGAATAGAGCTTCCGTCTAAATCATCGTAACTTTTACTATTAGGATTGTCTGTTTTGTCATAAAGGTATTTAAATGCTTCTTCTTGAGCCGCAGCAGCTATTTGTCTTGCCATTTCTGAGGTTTGAAAACGATGTACTGCGCTTTGAGCGTTTCTACTGCTTACATGAAACTGAACAACTAAAATACCAAGAATAATTAGTGTAAAAAGGACAAAGAAAACAGCTATACCTTTTTTGCTATTTGTCTGCCTTTTTAATCTCATTTCTTAAAACCTTTTCAAATAAAATTATAATGGTTGCCAGTTTTCTATTCTTTCTTTTAAGAACTTTATGTGAGTTTTCGAGATTTTTTGTTCTAATTCTATCCTAGAACGTTTGGCATCTTCGTCTCCATGTTTTTCTGCCAAACTATACCAGAAATATGCTTCTTCTAAATCTTGTTCAACACCCTCACCATTTTCGTAGAGTGTTGCTAAACTAAATTGAGCATTGGGGTGGTTTCTTTCGGCGGCTTTGGTATACCATCTGGCGGCCTGAACAAAGTCTTGTTTGACATGCATTCCACAATAGTACATGAAAGCTATGTTAACCATCGCCTCTGCATCGCCTTTTTCGGCTTTAGGCAGGAATATTTCTGCTGCTTCTTTATAATCACCTCTAAGATAAGCCTTAGAAGCTTCTTTAAGGTTTAACTCCTTTTTACAACAACCAGTTGCAAAAACCAGCAGTACTGAGAACAAAATTATAAAAGCTGTAGTCTTTTTCATTCTGATTATTTCCTAAAGAGTTGTTATTAAAATCCTATATGTTTTTTAGCTATTTGTCAAAATTTACTCTATATTTCTTATTTATCAAGAAAAAGTATTTAGAAGAAATAAAAAAAAATAAAAAAAATATAAACTAGTGAAATTTGATAGAAAAATTAAGCAAAATAAAGAAAAATTATAAAAATTGCCAATAACTTTCTAAAATTAAAGTATTAAATGAAATTAATCCCACCGAAAGATATATTAAGAGGACTAAGACGAATCGGATAACCCCCCTCTTGGCCTGAAAAATTAAGGAGCAAACCTAAATGAAAAATATAAATACAAAAAAAAGAAATAATGTTCTATACGATGGTATTGTTTGGTTCGTCTCTAAACCTCTGTTTACTACAGTGTTCTTTCCTGAACGCTTAGTAGAAATAAAGATAAATAGATAAAATAAGGAGGCAGATATGTCCTGTATCGATGAATTAACAAATAAGGTGCTAACTTCTGTTGTTGGAGCAAATACATCAAATACTGTTTCAAACGCTGAGTCATCAGAAAATGCTGGCAATGAATTCGAATCAGTAATGATACAAGCTCTTAAAAACTGCAACGGGAAGCGCCCAGAACATGTCTGCTGCTGCGGAAATCATTCTGTTGAAGAAAATGATGAAGTAAGTGAAGAAATTCCTGCAGTATCAGAAGAAGATGCTAATAGCCTGGCTGTTGCAGTTGAAGAAGCAGAAAAGGCAGACAAATCTGAAGCAACAGAAGAAGAAAAACTAACTGCTGGTTCCTGCTTCACAATGTTCATTAGAATCAGCGCTCGCATTAGTACTGAAGTTGGTCATGCTATGAGCGGAAAATTCAGAGATACTACTTTAGCTTTCGCAGATGCACTTAAGGCAGACAAATCCCACAATGAAAATTTGTTGAATGTTTACATGAAGAAAACAGAAGATATGATTTCTTCACAGACTGAAGAACTGAAGAATTATCTTAGCTCTTACTTAGATAATATGTTTTCTGCAGTTAAAACTTCTTTAAGCGGCTTAAATTCTACTCTTCTATCTTCTTCTAATTTATTAGGAAATTCGTTCTCTGATTGTTCAAACTTATTGAGTAACTCAAGCTTGTTAAGTTCTTCTAGCCTTTTGGGTAGTTCTGGCAATTCACTGGCTTCATCATTACTTTCAAGCTTAACATCATCTTTAAATAACTATTCAAATTCTTCTAGTCTTGCTGGTTATTCTGCAATTGATGCTGCAAACACTCAATTAACAGCTTTGCTTAGCGGGACTTCAAATTATTCTTATGGAATAGGAACCAGCCTTAATACTAATAGATATGCTGGCAGAAATCTGTCTATTATAAAGAGTTCAGAAGTTGAAACCTCTGGAACTGGTGGATTGAAAATGGTTGACACCAAGGGTAACAATACTACTGCTGTAGCTTCTACTGGAATTGAAATAGGTGATTCTTCTTCTAAGACTCTATCTACTGCAAGCTCTTCATCAAGTAATTCTGGAGCTTCTTCAAGCTCTTCTAAAGATTCAAGTGTAGTTGTTGCTGTAAATGAACCAGAATCTGCCAATGATTCAGATGTTGAAGTTAAATTAGTCAGCAATAGTAGTGATGACAGCTATGTTGAAGCTTTTAAACGCAAAAACCATATTATGGATTTGTTCAAAAATATGATTCTTAGTTCTTTGAATGGTCAGGAAGATAATGACAACGGAATTAAGCATATTGATGCTAAGATTAGCGTCTCAATCGTGTAATTTCAGTAACTGGGATTTATAAATAAACAATAAAAACAACAAAAACCAACTACAATAAAAACGAATTTAAACCTTGAAAGGGAATTTGGGATATATATTTACTAGGGCTAGAGCCGCATATTGCGGCTCTCTTTTTTTATCTGATTACTGTAAATAAAGCCTGTTTCGTATTGTAGCAAAGAGTTAGATCATTGTTGTCATAAGGTTGTAAAACAGTTTTTAAATAGTCTTTAAATCTTTCCCTTGTTGTTTCGCTAACTTCTTTTATGCCACTTTTTTTAAATAAAACATTGCAGGCTTCATCAACGTCTTTGAATATCCATCTGAATGGGCGCTGTATTATTTCGAGAGATGGGAGCATACCATGGTCTATCATAGCATAGTAAATCATAGCTATACGTAGGCGTTCCATTGGTATGTCGTATTCACCTAGAATCCTTCTCATTTCATCGTCTAAATGTGAATCTGCATGTGGAATTAGAATGATTAACCTTTTTAGAGTTGCTTTATAGAGCTTTTCTAAAGTTTCACCTAGTCTTGCCTTGTGCTCAGAATCAGTAGAAATAACCCCTAGACCACTCATGCATAAAACAGTATCGAATTGAACCTGGAAATTAGATTCTAACCATCTGCTTTGGACACATTCTATTTCAGGAGCATTTTCTTTTTCTGCCTGGAGTTTTAATTCTTTTAGCATTTCAGAAGAAAAATCGGTAGCGACTACTTTGCAGCCTCTTAAAGATAGTGGAATTGCAAAGGTGCCAGGACCGCAGGCTACATCAAGAACGGTTTCGCCTTTTTCCCATTTAAACTTGTTTAAGAATTCTTCCGATTCTGCTCGGCCTTTAGGTGAATGAGCAGATTTTGAGAGGTTTTTGGCAGCAGAATCCCAATATTCAGGTGTTTCTTTTGAAGAATTGTCACCAAAATTAAGTGCCAATCTATGTTTATAAAAATCTCTTAGTTCTTCAAAGTCTTTTGATCTCATAGATTTTTGTGGATTTCTCTCTAGTTAATTAATTCTTTAACTAAAAATTATCAAATAATATAGTCAAAAGCAATTTTTTTAATATTAATGATATTATGATTCAAATGGTCTTACTCTAAGTTTTACGCCTAATTCATCGCAGATTTTCTGGCAAAGCTTTATTTTTTCTTCAGACATTACTTTTTCAACAACAGTAAAAACTACATTAGGAACATATTTTTTTGCTTTGGCTGCAAAATCTTTTATTGCTTCATAGGATTGAATTCCAAATTTAGAGCGAGTTAAAGCTAAGTATTCTTCTGCATTTGGTGCGTTTAATGAAATAGAAACGGTATTAAATCTATCTTTTAGTTCTGGTGTAATATCTTTATTATGAATTAGATTTGCAAGACCGTTAGTGTTAACTCTTGTTTTTAAGTTTGGATAAGTCTTTCTTAAATAATCTATAAGTTCGCAAATATCGTATAAGCGTTCTAATGGTTCGCCAAACCCACAAAAAACCAGTTCGTTAATAAGATTCAAATCATATTTTGAAAACAGATCTTTTACTGTTTGAACACTAGGTTCGCCTTCTTTTAGCCACAAAGTATTGCTTTCAAACATTTTCTTGGTCTGTCTTAAACAGAAAGTGCAACTACAAGGGCATTTGTTGGTCATATTGACATAAACGTTTTTCCCTCTAATATCTTCGCATTTTGCTAAGTCTTGATAGCCTTCTTCCCCTTCTTTACCTGTAACATAATATAAAATCATTTTTTAATCCTCCACTAGGTCTTTTAAGAACATTTCAAAACATAAGCCCCAATAGTTTGGAACTTTGTTATCTTCACAATATTGAATACATTTAGAAACAAAATTTGTGGCTTTTTTTGCGGATTCATACAAAGTATGACCGTTCATATACATTCCAGCGATAATAGAACTTACTACGTCGCCTGTTCCACTTCTATCATCACCTATTTTGTCAGACATTATAATTTGGTAGTCTTCACCAGTATTATAAATGAAATTTAAAATCTGCTTTTTATTAAAGGGAATTCCTGTTACTACAATATGCTTTGGTCCCTTTTGAGCAAGCTTTTCGCACATTAAGTCAAGCTTTTCCAAACTGATTTTGCCATCTTGGGGGTATTCAATATCTAATAGAGTGCAGAGCTCTGTAAGGTTAGGGGTCAAAACTTCTGCAAATTGAACTAAGTGTTTCATCTTGTTACACATTTCAGGAGTATAGGTTTTATATAATTTCCCGTAATCGCCCATTACCGGGTCTACTAAGATGAAAGTATCTTTTGTTCGGAAACTTTTGATGAAGTCTATTACAATATCTACCTGTTTTTCTGAGCCTAAAAAACCAGTTGCTATAGCATCAAAAGAAAGGTTGAGATCTTTGTAAGTCTGAATATAATCATTCATTTTTGATGTGTAATCATCAAAAAAGTATACTGGAAATTGAGTGTGGGTGGAAAGGATTGCTGTAGGTATCGGAACAGCCTGTATTTTCATGGCAGATACAATTGGTGCCATAACAGCAACAGAGCATCTTCCAAAACCAGTAATATCGTTTATTAGTGCTATTTTTTTCTGTTTCATAATATAATGATTCCCTCCATACTACATAGCAATTAGGAAATATTCCTTCTGATATATGGATTGAATCCTATTATAATACTTAATTCTGAATTGATACAATATTTAGCAAATGTAAATAAAAGTAGAAAAAAATTTAATTTCTAGTTGCTCATTATTAGGTTGATAGGGTAAATTTATAAACAACATAAGAATAAGGAATGAAATAAAATGTCAAAAATTACTAGAGAATTTATCGAAAGAATCCCCAAAACCGACCTTCATTTACACTTAGACGGCTCTCTCCGTCTTTCTACCTTGATTGAATTAGCAAAACAGGAAAAAATTGAGCTTCCTTCCTACACTGAAGAAGGTCTTAAAGAATTAGTTTTTAAAGAAAAATACAAAGATTTGCCAGATTACTTGCAGGGTTTTGGCTTAACTTGCTCTGTTTTAAAGAATGCTGAAAATCTGGAACGTGTAGCTTACGAATTAGCTATGGATAACATTGCTGAAAATGTTATTTATATTGAAGCCAGATTTGCTCCACAGCAGCATTTTGTAAACGGCAAATTCAGCGTTCAAGATTCTGTTAGAGCTGTTAATAAAGGTTTGAAACGCGCTCAGGACGAACGCAACAATTCAGAAGCAGTAAAGAGCGGAAAAGAACTCCCGTTTCATTATGGTATAATTAACTGTGCTATGCGTTTCTGCAACAGATTTTTCTCTGATTATTATGCAAATCTGTTTGACTCTTTGGAAGCAACTCCAGCTAGACGTGTAGTAGGTATTGCTTCTCAGGAATTAGCTCGCATTACTGTTAAATTAGCTCATGAAGAAGGTTTGCCTGTTGTTGGTTTTGACCTTGCTGGTGCTGAAGCTGGTTGGCCTGCAATAGACCATAAAAAGGCCTATGATATTGCACATTACAATTTCATAAAGAAAACTGTTCATGCCGGTGAAGCTTTTGGTGCAGAATCAATTTTCCAGGCTATTACTGAATGCCATGCAGACAGAATTGGTCACGGCACTCATCTTTTTAATGTAGATAAAATCACTGACGAAAGAATTCTTAACGGAGAACACGGTGACCCAGAATCTTATATTAAACGCTTGGTCGATTATATTGCCTGCCGCAGAATCACTCTTGAAGTTTGTCCGACAAGCAATTTGCAGACTTTGCCTGAAATAAAGAGCATTGCCGAACATCCTCTTAAGAAGATGCTTGAAAACAAACTCTCTGTTTCTATTTGTACAGACAACAGATTGGTTTCAAGAACAACTCCAACTGACGAACTCCAGCGTGTTGTTGAAAACATAGATATTGATAATAAGACATTTAAGAATATTATTACTGCAGGTTTCAAGGGCTCTTTCTATCCTGGAACTTACTTAGAAAAGCGCGCTTTAGTTAGACAGGTAATGAATAGATATGAAGCTATAGAAAAAGAATTTTTCGGCTGAGTTCTAACTCTTTAAATAGTTAAAAAAACTCGCACAGTATTATGAGACTGTGCGAGTTTTCTTTATTTAAAATAAAGTTATTTCTGAGTCAATCGATATACGCCATCCCATTTTTCGGGAGGATTGTCTTTTAGCTTTTGACAGCGATTTATAAACATTTGTGCGGTTTTATCTTCTGGGTAATCTTTAAGAATACTTTTATATTTTTCTTCTGCTTCTTCCCATTGTGAAGATAGGTAATGAACTAGAGCCATTTCTGAAGCTTCAGAGAGTTTCAGAAGAGCTCTTGAATGAACCTGATTTTTTGTTCCTAATAGCTCATAGACTGTAACACTTTGCTGTCTGCCTTTAACCGCAACTATATCTAATACTCTGAAAATTAGGTCGGAACCTGCTTCTTTTTGTGTGCTTTCGCTTAATATTATTCTAGAACCATAGACCTTATTCAGGCTTTCTAATCTGTTTGCCAGATTAACAGAATCTCCAATGGCTGTGTAGTTGAAACGTTCTGTAGAACCAAAATTGCCGATGAAAGAAATACCAGTATTGATTCCAACTCTTGTATTAAATGCTTTTCTACCTTGTGATATCCATTTTTGATTTAATTCTTTAATAGATTTTTGGATTTCTAAGGAAGCAAGACAGGCTTCTTTTGCTTGGTTTTCATCAGGATGAGGAGCTCCCCAGAATGCCATTACTGAGTCTCCAATGTATTTGTCGATTGTACCGTTATGGTTGTGTATTATTTTTGCTATAGAGTCAAAGTATTCGGCAAGTTGGTTAACCAGGTCGCGTGGATTACCTTCTTCTGATATTGAAGAAAAACCATCAATATCAGTGAAAAGAATTGTAATTTTACTAGCTTGAGCTTCTAGTTTTGCTTCATTTTTATCTTTTACCAGTTCTTTTACAATTTCTGATGGAACATATTTTTTAAACGAACTCAAAGCTTTTTTCATTGAATTCATTGTATTACTCATATCTTGAATTTCGGTGATCGGGGATTGAAGGTCTATTTCTCCATCGAAATCAAGATTTTGTATTCTGTCAGCTTCTTCTATTGCTCTATGTATAGGGTCTGTCAGCTCTTTGGCTAGAGTAGCTGTTAAAAAACCAGCTATGATTAACAGCCAGAAAGAAAATAGAAGCGTAGTTTCATGTATTCTAGCTATTGGTCCTATAAAATCATCTTCAGGAACAATTATTCCAAGGGTCCATTTCCCTGAGTATTTGTCTGAAAGGGGTCTGAATAATGATAAATAGCGTTCGCCTTTATGGGTAAAATTAAATTTGTATTTTTGGCTATCTTGATAATATTTAATTGCTTCATTTTCTGGTCCATTTTTTAACGCCTGTTCTGCCGGAGATCTAGGGTGAGCCCCTTTTGTTGGATTTCTTGGATTCCCTTTTTTAAATGAAGCTTTTGCAGGGTGAGCAAATATTTCGCCTTTGTCATTGCAAAGGAAAGCGGTTCCTGTTTCGCCAATTTTTAGACTCTTAAGAAAAGTATTGATTTCATTTAGCTTGAAATCTATTCCTACAGCCCCTTTAAAATCCTGATTTGAATCAAATATTGGTTGAGCACAGGTTACACCAGGTTCTCTTGCTGTAAAAAGGAAATATTCGCTGGTCCATACCGGTTTCCCTTCTGCTTTTGTAACTTCATACCAAGGTCTTTCTCTGGGGTCATAATTAATGTCAGAAGTTGTTTTATCGCTGATCAATTTATGGTCCAGGTCTTTTTTTATAAGTCGAATTCCTGGTAAGGGAGTAGTTCTATAGACTATTTTTGTGACAAAAGTATCATCGTCGTCTCTATATGTCATAAAATAGTCACCATTTTCATCCCCAAAATAAATGCTTTGGAACTGTGGATAGGTTTCTAGAGCTTCTGTGAAAAATGATTCATTGAAATCTACTGTAGAAGAAGAGATAACATTTTCCTCTATAAGTCGTTTTATGACTATGCCGTTTTTATTAGCGGGTTCTAAGTGGCTATTGATTTGTCTGGTTATCGTTTCTGAAATTTGATATAACAACTCGTCAGATGATTGGAGCATTATTTCAAGATTGCTTTGGTAACCATAAAAAACTATTCCAGCGATAATTAGTGAAAAAAGCGCTAGAAATGAAAGAAATACTACGACTTGAAGACCGTAGGTTCTAAATTTTGATTCTATACCCACTTATAATAATCCTAAATTATTTTAGCATTTTTGTACTATTAGAGCAACTTATGGTTAACTAAAAGGGAATGACCTGCAAAAGCCTAAGCTAATGCAGGTCATTCCCCAAACAAATTCCTATTTATGCGGTTGTTCTGAGTCAACCGAAACAGATAACTGCATATCAGGGGAAGAATAAAGATATCCTGAGACTTTCTTGTAGCTATATCCATAGCTTAATAGAAAACCAACTAAAGTAACTACAAGAGTCAGGATAATTGCTATTGTACGCATAAGCAACTCCCTGTAACAGTCTGAGAATGAAATCGGCGGTACTTGTTTAATTTTTAACTATAATATGTTAAATTTTATTTATAGTTTTTTTTAGATTAACTTTGTTAGTTCTTGATGGAGCATATTCGTAAACGGAGTCTGTTTGAATGTGGGAAACTCTGCTAAGCTTATTTGTTTCTATGCTTATAGGCGGGTTTATTGGCTGGATAACAAACCTTTTGGCTGTTAAAGCCTTATTTCATCCACACAAAAATTATAGAATTCTAGGTTTTGACTATCAGGGGCTTTTGCCAAAACGAAGAGGCGAGTTGGCTAACAATCTCGGGAATATGGTAGAAGGCGAACTAATCAATATTCCTGAACTTATTAAAAAAGTAAAACCCGAAGATGTTAATCCTTTTATAGATAAGATGGTTGACGATCATAGAGGCAATATTCAACAGGCTATATTTGACTATATTAACAATTATCTTAAAAGTATAAAGGTTCCTCTGATAAATATTGATGTTAGTAAATATGTAAGCACAAATACCTTAGTTACCAAAACAACAGATAAAGTAGTTGAGCTATTGAGGGAAAAGGCTAAACAGGCTGTGCCAACTGTTCTTACAAAGGCTGGTAATGAAGTTATTAAACATATTTCTGTTCACGATATAGTTAAAGAAAAAGTTGATAAAATGGACTTAGATAAATTGGAACAAATGGTTAATCGTATTGCTGAAAGAGAAATGAAAATGATAGAATACCTGGGTGGGGTATTAGGTGTACTTGTTGGGGCTATACAATGGTTGATTCAGCATTTTATAATTAGTTGAAACTGGTAGTGGTTATGGATAACAAAGATTATATTAACAATTCTAGAGATTATTATAAGAAAGATTATTCCAATAATAGTTCAAAAGATTGGAAATTTAAGATTCTTTCTGGTTTTATAGCTTTAATAATAATTCTTTCTATTATAATTATAGAAGATGAGTTTTCTGGTAGAAACAGAATAAAAGGTTTTTTCACTCTTATGCAAAGTAAGATTGAAACATTCATTAAGGGCGAAAAAAGCGTAAAAGATCATAAGACTGACCAAAAAGAAACCAAAATAGCTGTAGATTCAGATAATGAAGATAAATCTGCTAGTGAAAAGAATGTACTTAATGATGAAGATAGAGAAAAATATGCCCATCTTTACAGCTTATCAGAAGAAGAACTGATTGAAATACTTATAGATGATGAACATCAGAACAAGATTCTTACAAAAATTGCTTTAGACAAAGACTATGGAAAGCTTTTGAACGAACTTTTAAAAAATAATTCATCTCTTTTGAAGGCTGAATCAAATAGTGATAATCCTTTGATATATGCGGCAGAGAAAAATAGTAGGAAATGTGTTGATGTTTTGATTAACCATGGAGCTGATCTTAAGGTTGAACTTGATGATGGTGGAACTTTGCTTCATATAGCAGCTCAGAATAGTAATATTCCATTGGCTAAACAAGTATTGGTAGCAGGAATACCTGTTGATAAAAAGACAAAATTTGGTAAAACCCCATTATATTATGCTATTAAAAAGAATGATTTTGAAATGGCTTATTTTCTTACTAATTGTGGGGCTGAATACAGAGATTATCAACTAAAATCTACTACTAGAGACAAAAGAATGCTCAAGTTTCTTGAAAAAGGAGCTAAGTATCTTGATGTAAATACAGAACCTTCCCCAGAAGAAAAAGAATGGCGAGAAGCTTATGAATATATCAAAGACGGTAAACTTTCTGATTTGTATAATCTGGTAAAAAGCGGGAAAGATTTGCTCAAGATGAGCTATAAAGGGGAACCAGCTCCCTGTATTGCTGCTAAATATGGGCAATATGAAGTATTAAGATATTTACTTCATGAATTTGATTGTAAAAATCTTGTAGATTATAAAATGGGTCGTAATGCTTTACATTATGCTGTTCAACAATCTAACGAAAAAATCATCGATATGCTTATAGAAAATGGTTTTGATGTTAATTCCACCGATTTATATAATAATACTCCATTGCATTATGCTGTAAATAATCCATATCCATATAATATTCAGATTTTATTGCATCACGGAGCAGACCCTGATTTATATAATCTGAAAAGACAGACTCCTTTGCATTATGCAGCAATGAAGGGGAATGATTTTGCCGTAATTCTGTTTATAAAGGAAGGAGCAAAAATTAATTTTCAAGATTATCTTGGTAATACTTTGCTTCATTATGTTGCCTTAGGCTCTTCTGATAAAAAGGTTTTAGATGTTTTATATGAAAAAGAAGACGAGATGAATTTAAATATTAAAAACAATAATGGAGAAACACCCCGCACCGTGAGATGGGATTGTTACAAATATTACGAAGAACATTATAAATAAAGAAAAAAGTTGGTAATAGTCAGGATTATTTTTTATACTATAATTAGAAGAGTAAGAAATTTGTTATTATTTTTGTTGTTTAGAAGAACAATGTTTCGGCTTAATTATGCTTATAGGTGGTTTTTATGAGTAACAAAGATTACTATGTCAGAAACAAAGATTATAATTCAGATGACTACCATTCTAATGGAAGTAATGGTTATAATGATAAATCTTCTGGTGTTTTGTTTTTTGTGTTATTTTTATTTGCCGATTTTTTAATAGTTTGTAGTTTAATGGATTGGTTTCCACAAAAAAAATTGCGTCCTGAAACCCCAAAGAAAGAGGTTATAAGGATTTATCCTCAGAATGAAGAACATCTTTCTCTTGTAAAAAGAAACGATCCGTTCTCTTCTAATAAGAAAAAAACACCTATAGCTATTCAAAAAGAAGAAGAACGTAAAAAATTTATAGAAGAACATAGAAGAATAATACTTGGAGAAAGGTCTGAGTCTAAAGACAAAGATATAAATCCTTCTGTTTCTAGTTCCTTAAATTCAAATCAGACAACTCAAGTAAAAAATTTTTTGCCGAATCGAAAACCTGATTCAATTAGTAAAAAACAAGTTGAACCAATAAAAGATGAGACAAATAAAATTGCTCTTAAGGTAGTCAATAAGCCTGAACGCAAGAAAGCATCATGGGAAATTTTTAGAGATGAGAACAAAGAAGATTTTGATGAGATAAATAAATTTGAAAAAGAATTTATGAATAAATCGTTTAGTCACTATATGGATAGTATGGATGAAAAGCAACTTTTGGATGAATATGAAATAGTTGAAAAATTTTATAATAAATATGATTCTCTTACAAAAAGTGAGTATTTTAGCATTATTTCTAGAAGATCATCTATTTGGAGTTCTTTCGCAAGGACTGCAATGAATAAGGATTATCCTTCACTTTTTCAAAAAGTTATTGATAGTGGTTTTAAACCGAATAATTGGACATTTAATGATTATCCGGTTGTTTTGTATGTGGCAAACCAAGGAAGTGTGCACTGTTTTGATGTTCTTTTAAAAAATAATATTGATTTGACAAAAGTAATAAAAAGACAAAGAAGATTTGATGAAGACTTTCCTACTAGCAAATTAAATAAAGGCGATAGAAGGGGACCTCATTTTTCCCATGAAAGACCAGAAGAACCTAAAATAGAAGAAGGTAAAAACCTACTTCATATTGCTGCTCAAATAGGGAATATTCATTTCGCAGAAGTAGCTTTAAAAGCAGGTCTTGCTGTTAACAAAAGAACAAAAAACGGCAAAACTGCTATGTATTATGCTGTAAAAAATGGCCGTTATGAAATGGTTAAATTTCTTCTAGATAACGGAGCCGAACTTACAGAAGAATTAAAAGACTTAACTAATGATACAAAAATATTAGACTTGTTTAAGAATTATGAAACAGCAGAAAAAGCCGAAAAAGTTGTTAGTTCCCCAGAAGATAACTATGTCGATGCTGAAGAAGTTTTTAATTTTATAAAAAAAGGTGAACTTATAAACTTATTTAACTTAAGCAAAACAGGTATAGACCTATCTAAGATATATTATGATAACGAACCTCTTCCTTGTATTGCAGTTCGTTTCGGTAAATATGAAATATTAAAGTATCTGATTCATGAATTTGACTGTAAGCCCTTAGTTAATAAGGTAACTGGGCTAAATGCTTTACATTATGCTGTGATATATGGTTATGGATTGAAAATACCTATATTATTGATAAGCAACGGTTTCTCTCCAGATGTTCAGGATTCTATAGGTAACACAGCTTTGCACTATGCTGTTGAAAAGTCATCTAAGGATATTGTGGATTATTTATTAAAGAGTAAAGCTAACCCCAATATATTGAACAATAAAAAACAAAGTGCTCTTCATTTGGCTGTGCTTAATGACAATGCTGATCTGGCAGGTTTACTTTTAGATAGCTCTGCTGATATTAATTGTCAGGATAGTTTAGGGAATACTCCTCTTCATTATGTTGCTTATTGTTCATCTCAAAACAAGGCAATGTTTGAACAGTTCTATAAATACAAAGATAAATTAGATTTTTCTATTAAAAACAATGATGGAAAGACACCACGCAGTGTTTGGGAAGAAGATTGTTTTGATAAATATGAGAAGAATCAACTTTAAGTAATGAAAAGAAGATAGAATATGGAAGATAATGATTATAAATATGACAATAAAGAATATGAGAACAATAATAAAAATGACTATAATTCGATAAATGGAAAAAAAGATAAATTATGGGTAGTTTTTGTCTGTGTTTTCATTTTGTTTTTTGTTATTTTTGGCGCGAGATTAGTTATTCTGGGTGTGACGAATACTAAGAAGAAACCTTATACTGTTGCAAAAACCAGTACTCGTTCTAATGCTTCTAATAATGATTCAGTTATTCCTCCTCCAGATTATAACCCCTATGAAAATAAAAAAGAAAAACCTCGTGTAAAATTTCATGTTCGTGAGAAAAAAACAGAACCTAAACCAGAACCTAAGCCCGATAATAGTATTAGTAACAAGCCTGTTCAGAATAAAAAGAATAATGATATGCCTTTTGCTCCTAATTTGAGAACAGAAACATCTGCAGAAATTAATACTAAAACAGAAGATTCTAAACCTGTCGTAAATCACGTAGCTATAGGGAAATATCTTCAAATGACTGAACAACAGATGTTAGAAGAGATTGAGATAGATTTTAGAAATGATGTAAAATATAATATGGCTGGGTTAGTTCCTGTTCCTGTTCCAATACCTACTGAAATAGCAAGAGTTCATATAGCTCAAGTTGCTATATTAAAAGATTGTAGTCTGGTATTGGATAAGTTATGTAAAAAAGATTTTCATCCTTTAAAAGAACCTGAAGCTTTTCATGAAGGAAACTCTAGAGTAATACTGGCTTTGGTTATACTGGCTGCAGATTTGGACCACAGAAAATCTATAGATGTGCTTATTAAGAATGGAGCAGATTTAAAAATTGAAGCTCCAAAACCCAAAACCAATAATAGTAAGGCAATAGAAGAAGGGAAAACGTTGCTTCATTGTGCTGCTCAGCATGGTAATACTGATTTAATGAAGAAAGTTATAGATGCAGGGGTTCCAATAGATAAAAAAACTGTGACTGGTAAGACCCCTCTTTATTTTGCTGTCAAGAACAATCAGTATGAATCTGCTTATATTCTTATAAATAAGGGTGCTGTTAGAGAAGAAAGTTTAAAATCAGAAACAAAAGATGAAAAGATGCTCAAACTCTTAGAAACCGGAAAATATTGAAAGAGCATAGAGAGAAGACCCTCATCTCTTTTGTAGTCTACCCATTGTCATAAACGTATAGCTTTCAGGGCTAAAGCCCATACGCTATACTTTTTATGACAAATGTGTAGACTTCTCTAATTTCTCATCTCTAAAAGACCCCCTTTATTAAAGGGGGATGTCATGCCTTAGCATGACTGGGGGATTTTTGAGAAGTTTGCTTAACAGAAGGAAGAATAGTCCGAAGACTTATAGTGAAACAAAAACAATATCCAACTACAATAACTACAAAAAAAGCTTGGCATATAGCCAAGCTTTTTCGTTACTTCTTAAACAACTCTGCTACAGCAGCCTTGATTTTATCTTCCTTTGGAATAAATGGTAAAGTTACGTGGTTGCCGTTTTTAGCTTTGTTGAACTGAGCTGTAACTTCAATTGCGTGTTCGTTTCTTGCCCAGGCACGTCTGGAAACACCGCACATGGTATCCCAAATCATTGAGCTTCTGATAACGTTGTCAATTCTTTCGCTGCCGTCAAGAACAAGACCGAAGCCACCATTGATTGATTTGCCGATTCCAACGCCACCGCCGTTGTGCAGAGAAATAAGGCTCATTCCGCGGGCAGCATTACCTGCATAACAATGTGTTGCCATATCAGCCATAATGTTGCTTCCGTCTTTTATGTTAGCGGTTTCTCTGTATGGAGAGTCAGTTCCGCCTGTATCATGGTGGTCTCTACCAATCATAACCGGACCTATTTCGCCTTTTCTTACTAATTCGTTGAATTTCAAAGCGATATTTGCTCTGCCTTCTGCATCCTGATAAAGAATTCTGGCTTGAGTTCCAACTACAAGAGAGTTCTTTTCTGCATCGCGAATCCAGACGTAGTTGTCATGGTCTTGGGAACGACGGTTCGGGTCTATGCATGACATAGCCGCTTTGTCTGTTTTTACCAGATCTTCGTGCTTACCGCTTAAGCAGACCCATCTGAATGGGCCATAACCATAGTCGAAGAGTAGGGGACCCATAATATCTTCTACATAAGAAGGCCATATGAAGCCGTCTCTTGGATTTTCTCCGTTAGCACAGATTTCTTTAATACCTGCGTCAAAAATGGCTCTCATAAATGAATTGCCGTAATCGAAGAAGTATGTGCCTCTTTCTGTCAGAGTTTTGATTGCTTTGAAATGAGCTTTAAGGCTTTCGTCTACTAGTTTTCTGAACTTAGCAGGGTCTTTATGAAGCATTTCTGTGCGTTCTTCAAATGTCAGCCCCTTGGGACAGTAACCACCGTCATAAACAGCATGACAAGAAGTCTGGTCAGAAAGCAATTCAACTTTTTTGTTGTTATTTACAGCATATTCAAGCAAATCTACTATATTGCCGTGGAAAGCAATAGAAGTAGTCTTTTTAGATTCTATATGTTCGTCAGCAAGTTTGAAGGCTTCTTCAGGAGTTTCAGCAATCAAAGAAACCCAACCTTGTTTGTGTCTGGTTTCGATTCTAGACATATCAACTTCAGCAATAATGCCTACGCCATTAGCTATTTCAACTGCTTTTGGCTGAGCTCCGCTCATTCCACCCAAACCAGAAGAAACAAACAAGTGCCCGCTCAGGCCGTCTTCATCTTTAATACCAAGTTTCATTCTTCCAGCATTTAAAATAGTGTTGAATGTGCCGTGAACAATGCCTTGTGGACCAATATACATCCAGCCACCAGCAGTCATCTGACCGTAGTTAGATACGCCCAACTGCATAGCGCGATGCCATTCTTCCTGGTTGTCGAACATTCCGACCATCAGACCGTTGCTCATAATAACTCTAGGAGCATTAGGACTGGATTTGAAAAGCCCTAGAGGGTGACCGGACATCATAACTAAAGTTCTATATTCATCAAGGTTTTCTAGGTATTTCTTTATTAGCCTGTATTGCATCCAGTTCTGGCAGACTTGACCTGTTTCGCCGTATGTAACCAGTTCATAGGGGTAAAGAGCAACTTCAAAGTCGAGATTGTTGTCAATCATGACCTGAAAAGCTTTGCCTTCAATACAATTGCTTTTGTATTCGTTTATTGGCTTGCCGTAGATTCTTCCTTCTGGTCTGAATCTGTAGCCATAAATTCTGCCGCGAGTCTTCAATTCTTCTAAAAATTCAGGAATCAAAGCTTCATGAAGTTCTTCAGGAATGTATCTGAGAGCGTTTTTAAGAGCTATTTCTGTTTCGTGCTGGTTGAGCGTAAAACCTCTATCTGGTGCTCTTCTTATACCTTCAACAAATTTTGGGTATTCAGGCAATACGTTATCTAACTTAATCGTCATCGCTGAAGCAATAGTCTTATTGTCTAACATCGAAAACCTCCCTTAATCAACTCTAAACAATTTAGTATATTTTTATTTTTTATTCAAGAACAGCAAATTTTGAAAACTGAGAAATGAGAATTGAGAAATGAGAATTGAGAAATGAGACATGAGACAGTCTTCGGACTTAACTTTTTACTGCTTGGCAAAGTTCTCAAAAATCCCCTAGGCTGCTAATGCAGCCGTTCCCCTTTGATAAAAGGGGATTTTTTAGAGATAACAGAGATAAGAGAAATCTACCCTTTGTCATAAAACGTATAGCGTATGGGCTTTAGCCCTGAAAGCTATACGTTTATGACAATGGGTAGACTACAAATTTCCATCTTCCATCTTCTAACTTCTATCTTTATATCTTTTAGCTTGACTATAGGTGAAATGGTTGTTAGAATACGGGCACTTAAGGTTGGAGGCTGTAAAATGAAAAAATATTTTTTTACCTCTGAATCAGTAACTGAAGGCCATCCAGATAAGGTAGCCGATCAGATTTCTGATGCAGTTCTCGATGCAATTCTCGCAAAGGATCCAATGGGTCGTGTAGCTTGCGAAACTGCTGTAACAACCGGTTTAGCTATGGTTATGGGCGAAATCACTACAAAGTGCTATGTTGACGTTCAGTCTATTGCTCGTAAAGTCATTACTGATATCGGTTATACCAATGCTGATTACGGTATTGACGGAAAAAGCTGCGGCGTTATCGTAAGCTTAGACGAACAATCACCAGATATCGCACAGGGTGTTAATCACGCTCAAGATGGTTCTGACAAGGATGAAAATCTTAATGTTGGTGCTGGCGACCAGGGTATGATGGTAGGCTTTGCCTGCAATGAAACTCCTGATTATATGCCTGCTCCTCTTTATTATGCTCACAAAATGTGTCAGAAATTGGCCGAAGTCCGCAAACAGAATGTTGTTAACTATTTGAGACCGGACGGCAAAGGCCAAGTTACTGTTGAATATCATGACGGCAAGGTTGCCAGAATTGATGCAGTTGTCCTTTCTACTCAGCATAATCCAGATGTTACACACGAAACTATCGAAAAAGACATGATAGAAAAGGTTATCAAACAGGTTATTCCTGCTGAACTTATCGATGATAAGACTAAGTTCTTTGTTAACCCAACAGGTCGTTTCGTAGTTGGTGGACCACAGGGTGACTCTGGTCTGACAGGCCGCAAGATTATCGTTGATACTTACGGTGGAATGGCAGCTCATGGCGGTGGAGCTTTTTCTGGTAAAGACCCGACAAAGGTTGACCGCTCTGGTGCTTATATGGGCAGATACATTGCAAAGAATCTTGTTGCCGCTGGCGTTGCAGACAAAGTTGAACTTCAGATAGCTTATGCTATTGGTGTTGCAAAACCAATGTCTGTTCATGTAGATACTCACGGAACTGGCAAGATTGACGAATCTAAGATTGAAGAAATCATCAATAAAGTATTTGACCTTAGACCAGGTGCCATTATCAAGAATCTTGATTTGAGAAGACCAATTTATCGTCAGACTGCTTCATATGGTCATTTCGGCCGTGGCGAACTCAATCTTCCATGGGAAAGACTAGATAAGGTTGAAGAAATCAAGAAACTAGCTTTCTAAGGATAAGGCTTAAATAAAAAAACGCTTGTATTACAAGCGTTTTTTTGTTTATGTTGTTATTAGCAATATGAAATATAAAATATACTTCATAACTATATTATTCCTTTTAACAAGCTTGTCTGCCGTTATGGCGGCTGAAGGCAACCGTTTGTTGCCTGTTTTGGTATATCACCATATACAAGACCCAGTAAAATCTGATGTTTCATGTACTCCCTCAATGTTTGAGGCCCAAATGATAGCTCTTAAAGAAGCTGGGTTTACTCCACTAACAATTCCTCAGACTCGTTCATTCTTGGCAGGAACTCTTTCCCAAAGTATAAAAAAGCCTGTTCTTATTACTTTTGATGATGGGTATGAAAGTCTTTACAATTATGCTTTACCTGTTTCTATTAAGCATAGAATTCCTATGACTGTTTTTATTATAACTTCGAGAATAGGTCAAAAACCTCAGTTTTCCAAATACCTTAATGAGTCTCAGATTAAAGAGATGAATGCTAGCGGTTTCTGGTATTTTGGCTCACATTCTCATAATTTGCATACTGAAAGTATTAGAATTTATAATGCTTTTGGTGGAGGGAAAGTAAATCCGGTATTAGAGGAACTTAGAGATGATTTGGTCGCTTCTTCCAAATGCCTTGAAGGAATTTTGGGCATTCCTACAGAAATAATTGCCTGGCCATATGGGAAATTTAATAGCGAATATACTGCTATTGCAAGGTTAGTTGGATATAAAATGCATTTTACAAGTCATTATGGCTATAATGAACCTTGTTCGAATCCATATTCTATAAAGCGTATTCCTGTTTCTGCCAGAGATACTGCAGCTTCAGTAGTAAAAAAATGTAAGGGCAGACAGCGCTAAATTAAATTTAAACTATATTTTTATTATAGTGAATTATTAATTCTAAGTTGTAAGACTATTAATTACTTATAAAAAAAGCATCAATTATAAAATTGATGCTTTTTATAATCTTAGGAAGTCTCTATTATTATAATACTTAAGAAGTTTCTTTATTCTTTCTTTTCAGAATCTTCTTTCTTTTCAGAATCTTCTTTCTTTTCAGAATCTTCTTTCTTTTCAAGATCTTCTTTGTTTTCGAGATCTTCTTTGTCTTCTAAATCTTCTTCAGAATCATCTTCGTCTTCTATTCTATTATGACGTTCTTTTTCCAGGATAAAAGACTGTAAAGTTTCTTCAATTGAACTAAGTTTTACTAAGACATCATCTAGTTTTGTTGTATCTTTTGAATTTTTAACACTTTCAATGCCTTCTTTAACTTCCATTGTTGATTCTTTTAAACTAACAATTTTGTTACGAAGTCCCATTGTCATTTCATTCATTGAATCTGCTAAGTCTTTGAGTTCGTCTCTTTGTCTTAGTTTAATGAAATTGGTGAGGTCGCCTTCCCCAATACCTCTAGCAACACGTTCCATTCTGTAAACTGGACCTGCTATTGTATGGGTTATTTTTATACATAAGAAAGCTACTATAAAAATACTAACTAGCTCTGAGATTAAAACACCAGGTAGTAATACTCTTGTTAATTGGTTTACTTCTATTGGAAGTTTGTATTCGTCGGTAAAAAGTCTATCTAACCCTTCATGAGAACATAGATAGGTTAACCCTCCGACTAGATTTGCAACAATAATGACAAGAAGTATCATTATTGCTGTTAACCTGCTTTGGAAGCCAGGTTTAATAAAATATTTTTTGCGTTGCCTAATAACAGACATAGGGAATCCTCCTAAGACTTTATACTAAATTAACACAGCTTTTGTATACTTTCAATTATTTCTCTTCAAAATAAATAGCTAAATATTATTACTGTCTGTCGCTAGTTCATTTTCTTCGTAATAATAAATTTCATCGGCTTTTTCTATTTCTTCGGTTTCTGCAAGTAAATCCATCAGTTGGTTTTCAACTTGATTTTCATTCGGATTTGAGTCTTCTGCATCTTTCCATTCTATTTCTAATTTTGAATTTTCTGGAAGTGCATCATCGGTTAAAAAGCTGGAATAGTCGATCTGATTGTCTTTGGTAATAGTGTTTCTGCGAGAATCTAATGGTTCGGCAACACCTTCAGGTGTTCCGACTAGAAGATCTATTTCTTTAACTGAAAGAATGTTTTGTTTTTTATCTGTATTATTGTCGGTTGAGTATAGTTCATCTGTAAAATCTTGATTGTGGGCAGAACATTGACTATAAATGAAAAATATTGTTATAGCTGCAATAATATATTTTAAATATTTCATCTTTTATTCAATGTCTCCTGTTTTTTAAAGCTTTTTATTTATATTAAGTTAATTATTCGGGTGTTTTACTTTTTTTGACCTAAATAACTATATAAGGTATCGGCATTTTTTCTTTACAGAATGATTAGCTTTTGGTAAAAATCATAATAGAATATGAATTTAGGGGCTAATGATGAATAAATATTTATTTCGATACGGCTTTGTTAAGGGAAAAGAAATCCGTTATAACATTCTTACAACTGGTAGTTTTAAACTTTCAGGTCCGGCAGGTGAATCTTCTACTCCCATAGATATTGAGATGATTATAAGTCAGCATATAGAAGATTGTGATGAAAATAAGGCTATAATAAAGGTTTGTATCGAAAAAGTTAATGCCAATTGCGATATTCCCCAAGAAAATATGCCAGAAGTTGGCAAAAGCTATATCATGGAAACTGATTCATTAGGCAACTGTAATTGGGTTGACGGCAAAGCAGGCTGGCAGGGCGCAGAACATTCTTTGATGAGATTCCCAGAAGAAGAAATAGAAATTGGTGATACCTGGGTTCAAAAAGTTGAAGAAGCTGCAGGCTCCGCTCCTCCATTTTATAACAGATACAGATTAAATGGCCGTGATAGACGAAATCCTGATTTAATCATTTTTTCTTCTGAAATATATTCCGGTCATCCGGATAAGCCTCAAAGCCAAAATCTTGGAAAGAGTAATTTTACTTTTAATCTCGCAGACAAATGGCTTCAGGATTCAGAAGTTAGAATCAAGCATGAATATATGTTCCCTGTTCCTCAAAGACCAGATATTCTTCTCAAAGGTAAAACTGTTCTGAACGTTGATATGGAAAGAATACTCTAAACACATAGCCAAGCGAAGCTTGGCTGCAAAAAGGCTTTGCCTTTTGGCTTGGGCTTAGGGAAAAGGGAATTGGGAATTAGGAGTGAGGAATTAAAATTCTCTTTTTTAAAAGGGAACGGCTACGAAGTAGCCAAGGGGATTTTCGCGGGGTTGAATAAGCAGTACGAAGCCAAGTCCGAAAACTGTTGTTTAAAATCCCCCAGTCTCCGATTGCTACGCAATCAGCCCCTTCAGTCTCGCTTTGCTCGCCAGCTTCCCCACTATTGTGGGGCAGCATCAGCATGATATCCCCCTTTACAAAAGGGGGCTTTAATGAATTGCCAATCAATCTTATATCTTAAATCTTATATCTTCTATCTTAATATCTAGTTTCAAAAAAATACTTGACTTTTGAGATGAATTCCCTTAAAATATTTTGCACTTGAGATGTCGTCTGCCCAGATGGTGAAATTGGCAAACACGCAAGATTCAGGTTCTTGTGTCCGTATAGGACTTGCGGGTTCAAGTCCCGCTCCGGGCACCGTTTCATTCGTAAATTAACTTTGTTTGCGATGAATAGTCCTTTTAACAGCAAGCAGAGATTACATATATTCAAAACCCCGTATAAATCCATACGGGGTTTTCCATTTTAGGTTTTTAACAAGCTTTATTCGGCTTTTCCCTTCTTTATAAATAAAAATCTTTATTAGCAATAAAAACTTTGCTAGTAGTATAATGATATACGTATTTTATTGATTAAAGTCAGTTTTTTTATAAAACAGAGGTGGAACAGAATGTCTTTATCAAGTTTCTTCAAAAAAACAGCTACGGCAGCTATGGCTTTTTTATGTTTATCTGGTAACCTGGAAGCCGCGGGCAATAAGCTTAAAATTCACTATTCAAGACCTGATAAAGTTTATAATAATATAGGTATCTGGTGTTGGGATCATGTTAAGAATCCTTCTAAAAACTGGCCAACAGGAGCTACAAAGCCTTTAGGAACAGATAAATTCGGCGTATATTTTGAAATTGCTCTTAATTCTAACCCTTCACAGATAAGCTTTTTGATTTTGGATATGAAAGAAGGGAAGAAGCTTGAAGATAATAAAACTGTTTATCTTACTGACAAAAGAGAAGTCTGGGTTGTTGCTAATGACCCGAATATTTATGAAACACCTGATTTGAAGATTAAGACCATATTAAAACAGGCAATAATAACCAGTAACAGCAATATAAAACTAATTTTCAATAAGACAGATGATATAGATTCTGAAAAACTGGTTAATAATCTTGTTATTGAGGGTAAAAACAAAAAGAAAATCGGTATATCATCAGCTATCACTCGAGATGATGTAACCCCAGAAGTCTTGGTTAAAGCAGACTTAAATGATTTATTCCCTGTGTCTGTAGCTTATAACGGCAGAAAAGTAGATGCTTATTACGATTGGAGATATCTTGATAAACAATATGCTTATGATGGCGATGATTTAGGTTGCAGAATAGAAGATAAAGATGCCGTATTTAAACTTTGGGCTCCATTAGCAACAGAAGTTGATTTTATTCTTTACGATAAAGATAATCAGAATAAACAGCTTATTAAAAAGCCTATGAAAAAAGGCGACAGGGGTATCTGGTCTTTCAGATTAACTTTGAAAGACTTAGAAGGAATCAATTATTTTGCAGATTCTCTAAGAGGCTTTTATTATCAGTATGAAGTAAAAAATCCTGGAAGAGAAGCTAAGAAGGTTCTTGATCCTTATGCTCGTTCTATGGCTCCGGTAACTGTTGAATCAGATAGCTCAGATGGTGGTTCTACTAATGATTTGGTTGGTAAAGCAGCTATTGTTGATTTGCAAGCAATAGAACCCAAGGCTACTAAGGTAACTTTCCCAAATTATACAAAAGCAGAAGATGCCATTATTTACGAAGTTCACGTTAGAGACTTTACTTCTGACCCTAAGATTTCAAATTCACTTGATAATAGATTTGGCTCTTTTAAAGCTTTTATTGAACGTTTGCCTTATATAAGAAGCTTAGGCATTACCCATGTTCAGCTTCTTCCTATAATGGCATGGTATTATGGCGATGAACTCAAGATGAGCATACCAGAATATACATATAAGGCAAAAAATTGTAACTATAACTGGGGTTATGACCCACAAAACTATTTTTCGCCAGATGGTGCTTATTCTGTGAATCCGAACGATGCTGAACTGAGAATCAGTGAACTTAGAGAATTAATAAACGCTATTCACGCAGAAGGAATGGGTGTTGTGCTCGATGTAGTCTATACTCACATGGCTAATGCTAATTTCCTTAATGATATTGTTCCTAATTATTACTTCTTTAAGGATTCTAATGGAAATTTTGTTGGGGATTTCGGTAATAATCTTGCTACTACAAGAAAAATGGCTTCTAAGCTTATGATTGATTCTGTTCGTCATTGGTTTAGGGAATATGGAATAGACGGTATGCGTTGGGATATGATGGGCGATGCTACTGCTGAATCTGTTCAAACTGCTTTTAATGAAGCAAAGAAAATCAATTCGGATGTTATTTTTATAGGAGAAGGGTGGAGAACTTTTAAGGGTGACCAGGAAGATCCTGCTTTAAAGGGAAAAGGTGCCGATCAGGGCTGGATGTGTAAAACAAGAGATGTTGGCTCTTTCAGTGATGAAATGAGAAATGAAATGAAGTCTGGTTTTATGAGTGAAGGCGAGCCAAGATTTATTAGTGGTGGAGCTAGAAAAATTGAATTGATCTTTAATAATATTCAAGGTTTCCCAACTAATTTCACAACAACCAGACCAGCCAATGTTGTTCAATATATTGAAGCTCATGATAATTTAACTGTATTTGATGTTGTGGCTAAGGCTACTAAACTTGACCCTGAAAAACCTCAGAATTTTGAAGAATTACATAAGAGAATGCGTCTGGGTTTGGGTTTTGTTCTAACATCTCAAGGTGTGGCTTTTATTCATGCTGGTCAGGAATATGGCAGAACCAAACAATGGTTAGCCGATGGCGTTCCAGAACAAAAATACTTCGAATTCGTTGATAAAGATAATAAACCTTTTATCCATCCTTATTTTATCCACGATTCTTATGATTCTTCAGACGCAATAAATAAATTTGACTGGACAAAAGCTACTGACAGCGAAAATTCTCCTGTAAGTTGCCAGACAGTAGAATATGCAAAGGGTCTGATAGCTTTGAGAAAATCTACCGATGCTTTCAGGTTGGGTTCTAATGCATCTGCAAAACTAAATGTCAAATTGATTCCTGTTCCAGAAATAAAAGAAGAAGACTTGGCGATTGCTTATTCCTGCAGATCACCTCAACATGATGAAAATTATTATATATTTGCCAACTGCGATACTGTTAAGAGAAAATTCACTCTAACTAATCTGGATTTAACAAAAGGCATTGTTATTGTTGATGGAAAAACTGCAGGAACAACTAAAATAGCTAATCCTGTTGGTGTTTCTTTAACTTCTGAAAGTATAGAATTGGATCCATTAACTTTTGTTATTGTAAAAATGTAAAAGCCTTAATCATCTTGACAGATATTGTACCGATTCGTATAATTATTAAGATGTGCGATATGTCTACAGGAGGAAATAAGCGTGTTTAATAAGTTTATAAGAACCTCGCTTATAGCGATATTTACACTTGGTTTAAATTTTGCAGCTAATACTGCAAATGCTGCAAATGCTTCTAATGCTGCTAATCCAGAAAAAGAATGGACTTTTATGCTATTTATGGCTGCCGATAATAATCTTGAAGCAGCAACCTCCTTAGATATTAATGAACTAGAAAAATATGGCTCAACAGATCAGGTTAATTTTGTCGCACAGATTGACCGCAATGGTAATTATGACCATGATTCTGAATTAAAATGGAGAGGTGCTAAGCGCTTTTATATTATAAAAGATAAGAGCACTAAAAAGATGACATCACCATCTGTTAAAAATCTTGGCGATGTTGATATGGCAGCACCTGAAACCCTGCTTGATTTTGTAGAATGGACAGTAAAAAATTATCCAGCAAAAAAATATGCTCTTATTCTTTGGAACCATGGAACTGGCTGGAAAGAAATTAATCCTAGCATAATGGAAGGTGATGTCGGAGAAATAGGTCTCCCTTCGGGTGGAGTTCCTGGGGCTGCAATCAGCTATAATATTTCTTATGACGATACATCTAAGACTTCTATGAATATTCCAACTTTGGGCAGAACTCTTGACAAAGTTGTTGATATCATTGGCGGTCCCTTAGAAATAATGGGCTTTGATGCTTGTTTGATGCAGATGGCTGAAGTTTCTTACACAACCAGCAAATATGCCAAGTGTCAGTTGGGTTCTCCTGACTTAGAACCAGAACGAGGCTGGCCATATGATAAAATAGCTGCTGCTGTTACTTCAAAACCAGAAATAGGTGGAATCGAGTTAGCTAGAAAGATAACAGAAGTATATGCAAAATCATATGCTGGCGGAGCTGGTGCTCAGGGTAATACTGCTGTAGCAATATCTGTTATAGACCATTCTAAGACTAATGATTTTAGAGAAGACTTGGATAGCTTTTGTAAAACAGCTATTGCAAATATGAGTAACATCGACAAGATTGAATTTGCCAGAGACGAAGCTCTTAAATATTCTTATGGCGATTATGTAGATTTGGGTCATTTTCTTGCTATACTTATACAGAAAACTCATGCTACGTCTAATCTTAAGAGTGCCGCTACTCGTTTGCTAAAGACAATTTGCGGTAACGGTGGAAAAGATGGCTACGTAAACAAACTTGCTGTTAACGGTGAAAAGTTTAAAGAAAGTCGTGGGCTTTCAATTTTCTTTCCAACAAGACAAGGTTTCAAGAATTTTAAGACCAGATATAAAACCCATGATTTGGCAAAAGAAACCCAATGGTATAATTTTCTTGCCGAAGTTTCTAACCCAAATATTCCTTATTTGAAGTTAGAAGATGTAATCTTTGAAGACAAGAATAAAGACGGTCGTATTGCTGCTGGTGAAGAAGTTGATGTAAAAGTATCAATTAAAAATCTTGGCAGAAAAACTATAGATAGCGTAACCATCGGTGGTTTTTCAAATAATAAGTATATCGACAACAACAAATACGAAGTTACTTTGAAGGCTTTACCTGCAGGTGGAAAAACAAAAGTTTTCAAGGCTTTCAAAATGCAGATTGCTGAAGGAACTCCAGTAAATACTGAAGTTAAAATGGGTTTTTCTCTTAAAGGTCAGGGAATACCTGTTTCACAGATTAAAACATCTTTTGTAACTAAAGAACAGTTCTCAACTGAAGGTCACGTTCTTCTTGTTTATACTGACAGTCAGGGAACTTCAGCTCCTATTCTTGAACAAATGCTTAAGAATGCTAGTATAAAATTTGACGTATGGGATCGTTTCTTTGATGGTGATATTAGACCAGAAGTTTTGAAGAGATATTTGGACGGCTGGGTATTGATAAGTTGTTCAGATTCTACTCCAGAACAGAGCTTGACTGATGAAGAAGTTGATTCTATTGACCAGTTCCTAAAATCTGGTGGCAGATGTGTTCTTAATGGGCAAGATATTGCATTCTGTTTGAGAGACAATGATTTCTTAAAAACTCGATGCAAAGCAAGATTTGTTCAGGACGACGTAAATGTTCATGTTGTTTCTGGCATTAAAGTATGTAGCGGTCATAGCTTCCAGATATTTGGCGGTGATGGTGCCAACAATCAGAAGTGGCCAGATGAAATAGACCCATTGTCTGGTGCTGAAGCTATATTCAAGTATGAAGAAGGCGCTAGAGATAAAGCTGATGAAAGAGAAATGAATGGTCCAAGCCACAAGCCAGGTTCATTCTCTCGTGGTGTAACATCATCTGGTGCTGCTGCTATAAGAGTAGTTGATGGCTACAGATTGATGCTATTTGGTTTTAATATTGAATCAGTCAATAGCAAATCTCAGAGAAGTGAAATAATGAATTTCATTAAGACTTTCATGCAACCATCTGCTGACGATGAAATCAAGAATCTTGCAAAAGCTTCTTCTAGACGTGTAAACAGAACAAGAAGCGTTTCTTCTGAACGTGTAGTAGTTGAAAGAGCAGATTTGCTTTCTTGTGTAGAAGAAAGACTTGTTAAGCAAATTAAAGAAGAATTTAAGAACAATCCTTCATATAAAACTAAGGTATTACAGTCAATCTCTAGTCTTAATGCCAATGAAAGAGAATCTATAAGTGCTTTAGAAAAAAAAGTTAAGAGTATCTTGGAATTTGATAAACAAAATGGTACAGTAGAAGGACGATAATCCGTTCTTTATAATCTGAAATTATATAGAGGGATAATCCGAAAACGGGTTTTCCCTTTTTTATGTACAAATTAACGAGGGTGTAACTTGAATAGAAAAGTATCGGTAATGCTTCCGGCCGAAGCTGAAATCAGGGTAACTCCTAGAGAAGAAGTTACTCAAGAGGATATAGCAAGGCGAAGACATATCATAAGACTATATTTAACAGCTATATTGCTGTTAAGTGCGATGCTTACTGTCTATATATGGCAATCAACAAAAATGGTTGAAATAAAACTTCGAATCAAAAACCTTAATAAGACTATTGAAAACTTAGAAAGCAGTAATGAGGATATAAAGGCCGAAACAACGAAACTTGAAGCTATTGACTTAATAGCTCAGAAAGCTAAAAAAGAACTTGGAATGGTAGAACCTGGTAAACCTTTGTATATCAAGCTTCCACCTAATTGGAAAAACATTTATGACAAATAAAATAAAACCAGAACATAAATCTGTTTTATTGGAACAAGTGGTTAATTATGCTATGCCACCAAAGGGAGAGATATTTGTAGACGGTACTTTTGGTTTAGGTGGGCATACAAGAGCTATTTTAGATAATTATAAAAATATAAAACTTGCTATTGGAATAGATAGAGATTCTGAAATATTGAATTACGCAAGAGATACTTTTGATGAACCCAGGTTAAGCTTGTTTCAGGCAAAAGCATCTGAACTGCCTATGGTTCTTGAATATGCTGGTGTAAAAGGTGCCGATGGAATATTGCTTGATTTAGGCGTTTCTTCTTATCAGCTAGACAACCCTGATAGAGGTTTTTCTTTTTCTAAGTCAGGTCCGTTAGATATGCGTATGAATATGAATGAGGGTGAGACTGCTGCTGATTTAGTTAATAATCTTTCTAAAGAAGAGTTACAAAAAATAATTTTTGAATTTGGCGAAGAACGTTTCGGCAGAAAGATTGCGGAAGCAATAGTTAAATACAGAGAAACAAAGCTTTTTGAAACAACCGATGAATTGGCAAAAGTAGTCTGTGAGGTTGTTCCAAGTTTACCTAAAAATCAAAATCACATTCATCCTGCAACTAGAACCTTCCAGGCTTTACGAATAGCTGTAAATCATGAATTAGATGAAATCAGCGATTTCTTAGAAATAGCTTTGGAATGTTTAAATCCTGGCGGCCATTTAAGTATAATTTCTTTTCATTCATTGGAAGATAGGCTTGTGAAAAACTTTATACAAAAGAATGCCAAGGGTTGTGTGTGTCCTCCACAGTTTCCTGTTTGTGTATGTGGAAAGAAACCAACAATAAAAGTCTTAACTAAAAAAGCTATTTTTGCTGAAGAAAGTGAAATTCAGCAAAATCCCAGAGCTCGCTCTGCAAGACTTAGATCAATTGCGAAACTTTAAGGGTTAAAGAAATGCGTAATAAGATTTTGAATCCAAGGATATATAGAGTAATCTGTTTACTTATATTATCAATAATCATTATTGGCATTTTTATAATCAGACTTTGTTATTTGCAGATTTATCAGTATGAAAGATGGTCGGAAAGATCTAAGAGTAATCACGTAAGCAAGAGAGTTATTGATGTTAAACGCGGTGTAATAACAGACAGAAACGGAATGGAATTAGCTATTTCTGTTGAAACTTATCATGTTTATCTCTATACAAAAGAAGTAAAGAATTTAAGTGAAGTTGCTGGAACTCTTTCGACAATTCTTCCATTAACAAGAGAAGAAATAGTAAAAAAATGCCAGAATGGTAAGTATGTTTTATTGTGTAAAAACATAGAACTTAATCTTGCAAATAAGCTTAGACAATTGAATATTCCAGGCATCAACCTCGAAAGTCATTATCAGAGGTATTATCCGCAGAACACATTAGCAGCTAATCTAATAGGCTTCTGCGGGGGAGATCAGGTTGGTTTGGAAGGCTTGGAAAAGCTTTATGATAAAACCTTAAAAGGTTATCCTGGCTTAGCTATTCAGGAAGATATCAGTTTAAGCAGCAATAAAAGCGGAGATAATATAAAAAGCGTCACTCCTCCAATGGGTGGCAGCAATATTACTTTAACTATTGATGCGTATATCCAGCATGTTTTGGAAAATGAATTACAGGTTATCGCCAAAAAGTATGATCCATTAGATACTACAGCTATTGTGGCTGACCCATATACCGGTGAAATACTAGGTATGGCTTGTTATCCAACCTATGATTTAAATAACTTTTCAAAAAGTAATCCTTTTAATATTAAAAACAGACCTGCTACAGATATGTTTGAACCAGGTTCCTGTATAAAAATAATTGCGGCAGCTACTGCACTCGAAAATCATAAGGTTGATAATACTTCGCGTTTTTATTGCAAAGGATACGGAGAAATACAGAATCCTTATCGTAAAATGAAGTGTACTGGGCATCATGGACTTCTTGATATAAATGAAGCTGTTGCAAAATCTTGTAATGCTGCAATGATGCAATTATCACAGCTTGTTGAACCTGATATGATTTATAGAATGTATAAGCGCTTTGGGCTAGGTGAGCCAACAGGGATAGAAGTAGTTTCAGAAAGTAACGGTATTTTGAGACCTCCGTCTAGATGGTCTGCTTTCTCCCCTTCTTCCTTATGTATTGGTCAGGAATTAACAGTTACCAGCTTACAGGTCGTCCAGGCTTACTGCGCTATAGCTAATGGCGGTAATCTAATCAGACCAAGGTTGATTAAGAGTATTACATCTGCTGATGGTGAATTTAAACAGAATTTTGAACCAGAAGTTATTAGAAAAGTAGTTTCTCCACAGTTGGCAAGAAAACTTCGCTCTATGCTTAGAGGAGTTGTAGACGAAGGCGGTGGTGGAAAAGCCGCATTGGAAGATTATACTGCCGGAGGTAAAACCAGTACTGCTCAGAAACCTGATGGCAAAGGAGGTTATTCAAATACAAAGTTGGTAACTTCTTTTATAGGAATGGCACCTGCTATGGAACCAAGAGTAGTTATATTTGTTGCTCTTAATGAACCAAAGGGTGACACTAGAACAATGTTTGGTAGTAGATTGGCTGCACCTTCTTTTGCCGTTATTGCAGAAAAAGTGTTAAAACACATGAAAGTTCCACCTGATAAAAATATGAAAACTGCTCAGAATGGCGTGAATAGTTTGTTGGAATTAACTGCTGCTCATGGCGAAGGTATGGATAAATTAAATGATACTGCTGTTGTTGCTAATCAGCTTCCTGGAGCAAGTGATTCCAGTTCTTTAACAAATAATGCTCCTTCTGGAGTAAAAGTTGTTCCCGATTTGGTTGGGAAATCTATGAAAGATGCGATTAGAACTGTTAATAGCTTAGGCTTGAAAGCAATATATGATGGTGATGGAATAGTTATTAAACAGTTACCACCCGCTGGAAAGCCTTTCCCTGTTTCTAAAATTCTTAGAATTAAGCTTTCATCGGCAATAAGAGAATAAACCTAAATTTTTGGAGATGCACTAAAATGAAAACCTTAAAAGAGATATTACCTTCAAATATTATAGAAACTGTTGGAAATATGGATACTGAAATTACTGGAGTTGCTTTTGACTCTAGAAAAGTAAAAAAGGGTGATTTATTTGTAGCTCTTCCAGGCAATAATATTGATGGTAGTATATTCTTATTTGATGCAATTTCGCATGGAGCCGTTGCTGCTGTAATCGAAAGCAATAGAAAGAACGTAGAGGTTCCTGTAGTTAAAGTTACAAATACAAGAGCTTCATTGTCTGAAATCTCTGCAAAGTTTTATGATAATCCTTCAGAAAAAATGAAACTGATAGGAATCACTGGAACTAAGGGTAAAACTACAATATCTTATATGGTTCAGAGCATTTTAAAGAAAGCTTTTGAAAAAGCATTCAGAATGGGAACCATAGAATATGATATGGGTTATGAAGTTAAACCCGCCAATAATACAACTCCTGAATCTCAGGTTATTCATTCATTGATGGCTGAGGCTCTAAAACATGGTGTAGATCATGGAATAATAGAAGTTAGTTCTCATGCTTTAAAAATGTGGAGAGTTGAAAACCTGCATTTTTCTGTTGCAGGCTTTACAAATCTGAGTTTGGAACACACTGAATTTCATCCTAATATGGAAGATTATTATAATGCCAAGAGACGTTTGTTTTTTGATTTACCAAATAGTGACAAGAAGAATGTTATTGGTATAGACAATGAATATGGACAAAGACTGTATAAGGAATGTCAAAAAGCAGGCTTGAATGCTATGTCTGTTTCTATAAACAATAATGAAGCGGATATATATGCTGTTAATGCTGAAATAAAAAGCACTGGCTGTAATTTTATTCTTCATTGCAATGGTGAAGAAAGGCAATGTTGCATACATATGGGCGGAGAATACAATGTATTTAACGCTTTAATGGCTGCTGGGTTGACATATGCTCTAGGAGTTTCATTAGATGATATTTGCTCTGGCTTAGACTCTTTAAAGGCTGTTCCTGGTAGATTAGAAGCTATTGAAAATGATAAGGGCATAAATGTAGTTGTTGATTATGCTCATAGCCCGGATGCTTTGTATAATGTGCTTTCAGCATTAAGACCAGTTACAGAAAAGAAATTGATAACTGTTTTTGGCTGTGGTGGTAACCGTTCTCATGAAAAGAGACCAGTAATGGGCAGAACTGCTCTTGAAAACTCAGACGTAGTAATAGTAACTTCTGATAATCCTAGAAAAGAAGATCCTCAGGCTATTATAAATGATATAATGGCAGGAATTAATGCTGTTGGTATTCCGGCAGAAAAGAGTGTAATACAGCAACAAGACAGAAAAGAAGCTATTTTTGAAGCTTTGAAAATGGCAGAAGCAGGTGATACGGTTTTAATAGCTGGTAAAGGTCACGAAACCGGACAGTATTTCTCTGACAGAACAATTCCTTTTGATGATAGGGATGTTGCCAGATCTTTTTTTAAATAAAATTTCGATAATAAAGGTTTAACTAATGAATGATTTAAATTATACAGCAAAAAAAATTGCAGAAATCTGTGGTGGTGAATTAAAGAACGACAATGGCAAATCTATTAAAAAGGTTTGCATTGATAATCGAAAGATTGAAGAAGGAGATTTGTTTGTTGCTCTAATCGGGGAAAACCACGATGCTCATAAATTTGTTTCCTCTTCAATAGAAAAAGGCGCAGTAGCTGTCATAGTTTCATCTGATGACATCGGTGATACTGGAGACGCTTCGGTAATAAAAGTTCCAGATACCTTAGTTGCTTTGCAAAAGCTTGCCCACGCAAAGAGAGAAGAACTTGATTCTTTGTTTGTAGCTGTAACTGGTAGTAACGGCAAGACTACAACAAGATCTATGATTACCCATATTCTCTCTGGTTTTGCTAAATGCAGCACTACTACAGGAAATTTAAATAACCATATTGGTTTGCCTTTAACAATTCTGGGTATAGATTCCGACAGCAAATACTCTGTTCTTGAAATGGGAATGAATCACCCTGGCGAAATAAGAACTCTTTGCAGTATTGCTTCACCTGATGCAGCTGTAATTAGTAATGTTGGTCCTGCTCATATTGGTATTCTAGGCAGTTTAGAAAATATTGCAAAAGCAAAATCTGAAATTCTTGAACAGCTGAAACCTGGTAGTAAAGCTGTTCTTCCTGGTGATAGCGAATATGTTGAACTTCTTAAAAAGGTCGCTGCAAATACTGATTACTCGACTTTTGGAGAAAAAGAAGGAAACGACTATAGAATCACTGAACTGGATATGAAGACTGATTCAATCAGTTTTTCTTTTGTAACTCCAGTTGGAACAAAAAAAGTGGCTTTAAATCTTGCTGGTCATCATAATGCTTTTAATGCAGCTGCAGCTTTGGCTATTTGTCATAAAATCGGATGCGACATTGATAAATCTATAGAACGATTAAAATCATTTGTTCCTGTAGGAGCAAGAATGGAAAGAATTAACAGAGATGGTGTGGAAGTTCTGCTGGATTGTTACAATGCTAACCCGGCATCTATGCAGGAAGCTTTAAGATACCTTTCTATTTGTTCTGGGAAAAAGATTGCTGTCTTAGGTGATATGAGGGAATTAGGAACCATGTCTGATGAGCTTCATCGTAAACTTGGTCAACAGGCAGCCGCTTCTGGATTAGATTTACTTGTCTGTGTCGGAGAAAGTGTAAAGAATACAGTTGATTCTGCAATAGATAATGGAATGAATCCAAATTCTGTAATATTAGTTAATTCTTGTGAAGATACAGCCGATTTATTAAAAGGACAGCTGAAAAAAGGTGTAACTGTACTCTTTAAAGCTAGCCGTGGTTTGCATTTTGAAAAAATAGTGCATGCTTTATGGCCTGATTTAAAGATGGACTTGCATTAATTCATTAAGAACTAAGAAAAGCCTTCGTTACAGAGCACCTTGATACTGTAACGGAGGTTTCGTTTTGTTTAGTTCAATGTTTGAGCCTTTATCGATTCGAATTATTTTTTCAATCGTTACTTCTTTCTTGTTGGCGATGATTATTGCCCCGAGAGTTATTGCTAATCTGAAATCGCGTCAAATAGGCCAGACAATACGCGAAGAAGGCGTGAAGGAACACTTAAAAAAAGCAGGTGTTCCGACCATGGGTGGGATTATTATTTTAATTCCGCTACTAGTCACAACTATTCTATGGGCTAAACTTAATCCTTATATCTGGTTTACTATTGCTGTTACCGTAGGTATGGGATTAATCGGCTTTTTTGACGATATCACAAAGGTTGTAAATGCTCGTTCATTAGGGCTTACTCCAAGACAGAAACTTTTCTTCCAGATATTAATCGGTGTTGGGGCAGCTTTGTTTATAAAGATGTATCCTGGATTAAGATTTGAAATGCCTTCTCTTGGGCAAAGTATTCCGTCTTCAGCAGTTCAATTGCCTGTTTGTGGATACTTGGATCTTGGTTGGTTTTATATTCCATTAGCTCTTTTTGTAATAGTAGGTTGTACAAATGCAGTTAATCTGACAGATGGTCTTGATGGCTTGGCTGCAGGCACTGTAACTGTAGCTACAACTCCATTTTTGTTAATAACTTATTTCTGTGGTCATGCAATTTTTGCAAAACACTTAGGTGTAGCTTTTATTCTAGGCTCTGGCGAATTAACCATTGTCTGTGCTTCAATGATAGGCGGATGTCTAGGCTTTTTATGGCATAACTCTCATCCTGCCGCTGTATTCATGGGTGATACCGGTTCGTTGGCATTAGGTGGTGCCATAGGTGCCATTGCCTTAGCAAGTAAAACAGAATTTTATTTGGCTATTGCCGGTGGAGTTTTTGTTTGTGAAGCTTTATCAGTAATAATTCAAGTTAGTTATTTCAAGATTACTCATGGTAAGAGAATATTCCGAATGAGTCCTATCCATCATCATTTTGAACTCTGTGGATGGCCTGAAGAAAAAGTTGTTATCAGATTTTGGACTATTGGAATAATGCTGGCACTAGTTGCATTAACTATTTTCTGTGCTAAGCGTGTAGCTCTCGGGTAATTGAAAAAATTTCCCCGATTGGTTAATCGGGGAAGGAATTTGGGATGTTATGTCAATTAGTTGATTTTCTTACTTGTAATAAACTGTTATCTGAATATCACTAAGCTTAATATCAACTATATCTAAATTTTCTGCTGCGAAGTAATAAATATTACTTGGATTAGCTTTTAACTGTTCAGTAATATCTATTGTGTAATTGTAACCATCATCGCTTGTAGCTAGGAAATTACCAAGATTAATACCTCTATTGCAAGTATTACCTGCCCACCAGCTACCTATCTGACCTTCTGCACTTACTTGCTGGTCAGTAGCAAGGAAAGCGTTAAATCTTGAAGAACCATTAACATGTAATTTGGCATTAAATTTTATTTCAGCTTTTGTAAATGCCATGCTTACGAAGTCTATTCTGATTGGTGTTTCAAGACCAACTTCACCAAAAGTACCGTTAATATCGGCTAATGGATAGAATTCTGAGAACCAACCGGTTTCACCAACATTACTGTAGATTAATGCAGGATTCAATTTCATTTCAACAGTTGAAACCTGACCAGCATTAATTTCTACATTGCAGTTTGTATCAATATAATCATTGTTAGATGCAACCAAATTGTAGGTGCCAGCAGGAACATTTGTGAAAGTAAATTTACCATTCGCATCGGTAACAGTTGAATTATTTAAACCTTCTAATGAAATGGTTATATTGCTAAGAGGTGTTCCATCAACAAGGCTGGTTACAACACCAGTTACATCACCGTCTGTAACTTGTGGTATCGGAATAGGAGTTAATTTGCAACCTAACTTAACTGTTGGAACAAGAGTATATTTGTTGGACATTGCTTTTTTTGCACTATCCATAGCTGCTTTTGCAATGTCCATAAGACCTTTGTTTACTACATTTGGATGATCTTCGTAAGCTGCTTTAGCTGCTAAATAAACAATTCTTGCAGAAAAATACTGAAGTTCTAATGCTCTGCTATATTGTTTTTGAGCATTGATTATCAGCTTATGACTGAAAAGAATTGTTAAAGTGGTTTCGTAACCGTCTTTAAGTTCAAAATTACCAGTTAAGCGAAGTTTATCGAATGGGATGTGAACGCCATATTCTTCGCCGTTTTCCATAATAGAAGCAGAATCAACTTTGAATTCGATGTAGTTGTATTTGCCTTCTGGAAGTTCTTTCTGAGCAAGAAGAGCAGATAAGCTATTTCCGTTAAGTTGAACTTCTGCCTGTTCATTGAAAGTATATTTCTGACCAGTAACACTTTTAACCATCATAGAATTGATGGTCATAGTAATGTCTTCGTTGTTTGAATCAGAAAGAAGTTCTAATCTGATACGAGCGGCAGCAGCATGAATACCTGCGCGGAATTTCTGAATAATACTGCAAGAATTTTTTGCAAAAGAGAATTTTCTTTTTACAACTGGGGAGCCAATATTTGCTCTAATAAAATTAGAGTCTGCATTAGAGGAATTAACAATATTATTGCCGACAGGATTGGAAGAACCGCCTCCACCACCGCAGCCTACTAGCATTGAGGCAAAAATAGCCAAAAATACAGCTAGAAATAAATTCCGTTTCATAATTGTGTACTCCTCATGTTAAAAGAAAATATTGACTCATAAGTATACAAGCAAGAATTGTACCTTTTAAAAAATTGTGCTATTATTAATTAGATTATGAATTATTGCAATTATTCTAAAAATATATATGGGAAAATTTCCCTACTTATTTTAATAGTGGGGATTTTTTGCCTTGTTCCTGTCTATGGAGCTGTAACTGAAACTGTAAGCTTGACTGCTACTAATAAAACAGCAGCTTCATTCAGTTTTGATATCTCTCCACTAAATAGTAGAAAATATATTTATCCAACTAAGGTTTCTTTTGATACAACTGGTAAAGTTGCAACGACTACACCTGTTCCTGCTTATACCACAGATTTTCCTCCTTGGGATTCCGGTTATCCTGTAAATGATTGGGTTAGGGTAGTAAATAATCAAAGTAGTTCAAAATTCTATGAAAACTTTATCCAGATAAATCAGTTCCCACATAATTTTGTTAATTCAAGTCTTAGAGATAAATTCCTGGTTTGCGGAATCAAATTGGGAACTTCCAAAATTGGTTACGGGATAAGTGATTCGCCTTCAGGTTTTGTTGATTGTTTTTCTTCAATTAGCAGTGAGGTTTCTAGTGAAAATTGCAGTAATAAAGCTTTTGCAACAATTATAAGCTCTAGTAGAGCGTATTGCTGCTGGACATATAAACCTAATGGTTTAAACTCTGTAATTATGCTGAATTCATATAATAATTCATGGTCAGATGTTACAACAATAAATAATTCTCAGATATCAGAAGACTGGGGTGTTTCCGGGTGCTTAATGAAAGACGGAAATGATGAGTATATAGTTATTGCATATCCAACTTCTGCAAACAACGTAAGCATATTATCTTTTAAAGATGGCAGTCCAAATTCCTATACAATTACTTCAGGAATAACTGTTTCGAACAGTATTAGCGGTGCTCAGATTACTATCAGTCAAAACCCTAGAACTGGCGATGTGTATCTTGGCTGGATAAGCGGATCTAATGCTTATTATAAAACAGGAACTTTCCAGCCTAATTCATCTACTAAGTTTAGTTTCAGTAATAATAGTAGTGATGAACACCCTTTCTGTGAAGTGTCTTATAGTACTTCTGCTGCTTTTGCAAGTATTTATGCTGGTAGCTATAATAACTTTGAAACAAGTTTTACTGTTAGTGATGATAACGGAATTATAAACTACTGTATTTGTGGTGATCATACTATAACTCAGACTATTGCAGGGAATCAGTCTATTTCTAATCCTAAATTTGCAACCGCATTTCAGTATTACGTAAGTGAAAGTGAAAAATACTATTCAGGCTGTATAAGCTGTTCAAGATTTCAAAAAATTGATTTTTATTCACGTCTTTTGGAATACCCCCAGGCTTGTTCCTGGCAGGCTTCCAATAAAAAGTTGCACTTGGAAGGTCCGCCAAGACTAAATACCTCAGTGGTAGCTCAGGTTGATTTTGCTGAAATGGTTCCGGCGAACACTTTTGCAAGATGTGTTAACTCAGAATTCTTAGGTGGGGTCAGAGCTTTTAACAATAGCTTTAATGTTGTTGGCGATAAAGCTGTAATAGCTAGTTCCAGTCATTGTTACTTTGCTGTTGGTTTTGATAAGACAATGAATACAGCTTCTTATCCTGTTGAACTCTCTTCTTCAATAAGGCTTTTGGAATCAGGAACGAATACACCTATTGCTTTGACTAATATTGCCAGCACTTCTGGCAAATTTGTTTTTAAACCAAATACAGATCTGAAGTTTAATACTAGTTACGTAATAACAATTGCTAGTGATGTTGTAGACTCTATTGGAACTCAGATTTATAAAAATGAAACCTTGAACTTTAAAACTCAGCTAACTTCTACGTCCTTAGACCCAGACGGGGTAATTGCTCTGGAAGCCTTTTCCGATTCAAACTGCACAAATCAGATTGTTGATGGCAGTGATATAAAAGCTAATAAGAAACTCTATTTGCGCTTACACGCTTATGATCCAGCCTTTAATACTATAGATACAACAACTGTTAATGTAAAAAGAAACGGCAGTCTGGTTACAACTTTGAACTTTGTTCAGAAAACAGCCAGTACAACATATTTTTATGGCGAGTATCAGATGGCAGCTCCATCTAATGCTGATTCAAACTGGGTTTTTGAAACAGTAAATACTTCTAAAAAACTGAATTTGAAAGTAACTTATCCTGTCTTGAGTCCGTCTTCTCCTGCTTCTGGCTCTATAGGGCTGGAACCTGCAAGTATAAGTAGAATTGAAGTTTCTTCTAGCGAAGATTTAGATTCAACTAGCGTAACAACTACAAATGTCAGCCTTTGGCAGCAGTCTACAAGAGTTAATGCAACGGTTTCTTATGATAATAATAATAAAAAGATACTTATAACCCCGTCAGCAGCTTTAAGTTCAGAAAAGAACTATCTGGTCAGAGTTAATAATATTTTAGATAAAGCGGGAAATATACAGCTTGTTCCATTAGCTTTCTATTTTTCTACTAGAGACAATACTGCACCAACTATAACTCAATGTTTACCTGCGAATGGTTCTACAAATGTAACTATTGATACAAAGCCTCAAATTGTCTTTTCAGAAGAAATATTAGCTTCTACAATTACTAAGAATAATGTTGTAGTAACCTGTAATGGCGCGGCTACAGATTATTCTCTTTCCAATTCAGGAAATAAAATAATAGTTGATGTTGGTCAAGGGCTTAAAACTCAGAGTAATTACAGAATAGAAATTAAAACAGGCATAACGGATTTTTCAGGAAATCCTCTGGCTTCTGTTTATACTTATACTTTTACGACTCAGCCAGCTCATACTGCGCCTTCTGATGTATTAAGTCTTACTTTATATCGTGAAGCAAACATGTTTAATACTTTTGGAAGCGAAGAAAAGGTCAACGCCAATACAAAAGTATATTTTAAGTTAAATGCAGTTGATGGAGCAACCCAGACTCTTGATATAGCTACCATCTCTCTTTCGTTGAACGGAGCGGCAGTCAGAAATATAATTCTTTATGAAACCGCCTCTAATTCAGGCGGCTTGTTTACTGGTTCCTATGATTTGTCTGGCCTTAATCTATATGCTTTTCCGTCTACTGTTCCGGCTGTCGACATTAATACCATAAGCTTTGCTTCACCTCAAAAAGCTAGTGTAAAAGCAGATTTAAAAACGCTGTTCCCTCAATTGGCAAATTCTTCTGTAAATGCTGTTGCAGGTAATATTTCTGCTGTAAATGCTGTAAATGTCTATGTTAACTCGCCTATAGTCTTAACTTTTTCAGGGGAATTAGATGAAACTTCTATAACAAATACCTCGTTAACCTTGGCTTCTGGTTCAACTTCTATTGCTTATACAAAAAGCCTTTCGGCTGATAAAAAAAGCATTACGATAACACCTTCAAGCAATCTTCCTTTTGCTTCAACCATAACATTAAAAGCTGTTTATAGTGCTTCTGGAATAAAAGACTTAACTGGAAATCCTATAAGAGGTCCTATTAACCTGTCTTTTAAAACTCAAGGAACAAACACAGCACCTACAGCTATAACAGAGCTGTCTTTATATTCTGACCCATCTATGTCGGCAGTCTACAAATATGCTGATAATCAGGATTTCTATAAGAATGGGATTATATATATTGAGGCAAGAGGTAGTGATGCTGCTCCAAATACTGTTGACAGAACAACTGTAACACTTACCGGTGGTGCTAATGTTACTTTGACAGAGTCAGGGGCTGCAACTGGTATTTATAGAGGAAGTTATCAATGTTCTGGGCTTGCTGATGGCGCTTTTACTGTAACTTCTGATGTTACTCCGGCTATATCTAAAACATTGAATTTAACGACACCAAGTATTACAGGAGTTGTTCCGGCGAATAATGCAACTAGTGTTTCTAATGCACAGGTAATCAAACTGACTTTTTCAGAACCATTGGCGGTAGCATCAGTTAATGCGAGCAATATCAAACTTGTTAAAAATGCAAACAGTGAGAATGTGGCTGCAACAATTTATTATACTGAAGGAAGCAATGAAGTAACTTTAAGACCTGATGCAGTGCTTGGCTTTACCACCGTATATAAAATAATAGTTCAAAACATAACAGATGTTGCTGGTAATGCTGCTGCAAATTCTTCTTATCTCTTTACCACACAAGATTCAGCTACTCAGCCTAATGTGGTTACTTCAATAAAAGCCTATTCTGATACTACTTATTCTTTGCTTCTTACTTCAGGAAGTTCTGTTGCTCCTGGTTCAACTATAGCTTTGAGTGTTGAAGCTACTGATGCTTCAACAACTACTCTTGACTACATAAATGTATGTTTAAAAGATTCTACAAACAACCAGAGCAGAGTTATCAGTCTTCCTGAAACTGGTGTGAATACTGGAATATTCAGAGGCACTGCTGAATTATATGAAGTAGAAAACTCAAATATTCAAATATATACTGTTGTTGATGAAAGCAAATTTGTTGATCTCAAAACAGCTTTTTATCCTGCTTTTACTAGTTTTTCGCCAGCCTCAGGTTCAACAGGTCTTTATCTTGATAATGAGATTGAAATTACGGCAAATAATGATATAGATGCTGGAACCTTAAGCAAATCTTCTGTAATACTTGAAAGTAGTAGTGGAACTGTTGACTATGATTTAATCAGACCTGCCACTAATAAAATTGCAGTCTCTATTACTAGAGCTGAACCAAATGATAATCTAACTCTTACTTTAACTTCCGCATTAAAAGACACATCAAGTCTTTCTTTCCCTTTAACAATTGTAACTTATAAACTTCGCGATAAAGGCGTTAATACTTTTAAAGTCTATAAAGACAATAGTTATACTAATGGAATAGCTAATGGAAGTGACGTTGAAGCCAATCAGGAAATTTACTGTGAAATAAATGGTGTAGACCTGACTCAAAACGGACTTACAGATAATATGGAAATTACTTACAGCGATGGAGAGACTACAGATACTGCTGTTCTTACTGAAACTGCTGCTGGTAAGTATAGAGGCTCGATAATTGTTCCTAACTCTTACGGTAAAACATTGAAAATTCAACCGACAGGTTTTCCGAATAAAGCCTTGAGTTTAAATATTTTAGAGCCTTTTGTTTTAAAAGAATATTATCCAGCTTCTGCCTCTATTGGTGTTCATGCTGATGCTTGGCCGACCTGGACATTCAGTCGTGTAATCCCTGAATCTCAACTTACTTCAGATAAGTTTTCTCTATATTTGGTCTCTTCAAATACAAGAGTAGGTGGGAGCCTTTCTCTGAGCCCATCAGGGAAACAAGTTAGATTTAAACCAGATTCCGTTTTTGATACTTTGACTCAATATGAAATGCGCTTGTCTTCAGAAGTTAGTGATACTTATGGGAACAAGCTGGGCACTTCGTTAAAAACCAGATTTACAACACAGCCGCCTCCGTTGCCTCCAACTAATCTTTCAAGTTTTGCAAACTATTCTGATGAAAGCTACACTTCTACAGCCACAGCAATACTTTCTAATGATGATTTGTATTTGCAGATGACTGCTGAAGACCCTTCTTTTTCTACTTACGAAGTAGCTTCTGTCAGATTGGATTCCGATGACGGCACCTATGACGGCATTGTTTTAACATTGATAGAAACTAATCCACCGTCAGGAATTTTCAGATTGAAATACCCGGTTTCTCTACTTGCTGGAACAAAAATAACTCTTACTCCTCAGGCAGACGACAGCTTTGCTATAGTATTAACCGTAAGAGCAAAACCTAAATTGGTTTCTTTGAATCCAGCTTCTGGTTCTGCAAATCTTTATCTTGATTCTAAGATAGAAATGAATTTCTCTTCTGAATTAGATAAAGAAGCATTAGAAGCAGGAGTTACCATTAAAAACAATAAAGGTGAAAAGATCAGTTATACTTGTGAATTTTTAAATAACGGCAAAAAAGCAGTTTTAATTCCAACTGATCTGCTTCAGGCTAATCAAAACTATTTTATATCTGCTAAAAATATTAAAAATCTAGAAGGTCAGTCTATTAATGACTTTACCTATAAACTTGCTACTAAAAAAGAAGCTTTGGCTGAGTTAGAACTCTATACTGGTCTTGCTCCCTGCGATGGGAAAAAGGTTTCAGAAACTCAAGAAATAGTTAGAGGTCTTTTAGGTATAGTTGCTTCAACTACAGACATGCTCAAATACTCTGAAGAAAGCCGAATCGTCAGATTGTCTGATGCCAGCCATTCTGTAGATATAAGCATAAATGAAACTGCATTGAATACTAACCTTTATGTGGCTTCAACAACTATTGACAGCAGTTTTAGCTCACCAATGACAGCGAAGTTGATTTTTGGTTCTGGGGCTGAATTAAGCTTTGATATAGCTAGTCCTACCTACTTGGTTTCTATAAGCCCTGAAGAGAATGAAGAAGTTGCAGAGAACACTCTTGTTAAAGCAGTTTATTCAAGAAAAGTATATGTGAAATCTGCAAAAACAGCTGTAAAGATTGGGTCAGAGGAGTCAGAAGTTGAATGTAAGCTTTTGAATGATGATAGTATTGACGATGTTGAATTGGTCTGGCAGCCTGTAAAGAGCTTGGTAGACGGTAATAAACATATATTAAGTATATCTGGTTTGTTAGACTACTTAGGACAAAGTATAACCAATCATAATCATGAATTCCTGACTGGCGGCAGTCATGGAATCAGCCTTTATAGCGATTATAACTTTAAGAACAAGATAACAGATACGGAAATTTCACTTCCAGAAGTGTATGTAGAAGTAATTGGCTTTAACACTTCTAGTCTCGATGAAAACAATATCTATCTGGAACTGATTCGTGGAACTGATGCTTCCAATACACAAAAATTAAAGCTAGAGCCTGTAGGCAACTCTAAAAAGGTTTATAGATGTGCTTTGAAACTGGCTGAAACCAAGTCTGATTTACCTGCTTACCCATTGGGACTTTATCCTGGCGAATGGGTAAAATTGAGCTCTCCCTTGCTTACGACTAGTGAAATAATATTCTATTACAGGTATTCTTCAGGTGAAGAACCTAGTACAATCAATTCTATAAAGTTTTTCTCTGATAAAAATTATGCTAGAAGGGCAGTGGATGATATCCACAATCCAAGCCTTTATATTGAGGTTGATGCAGAAGATTTGAACTGGGTCACTCAGGATACCACAAAGGTCAGAGTAACTTCTGATGATGATAGAACTGGTTTTGTCGTTGAATTAATAGAAAATGGGACTCATTCTTCTGCTTTCAGAGGTTTGGTAAAAATTAGTGAAAAAGCTTCAGATGCTGCTAATAATATTTTAAAAGTTTCTTTTGGGAAAAGGATAACGGTAGTTTCTGAAACAGATAAAAGTGTAAGAGCTTCGATACGCTATTTCCCAAAAGCTGAAATAATCAATTTTTCTGCTTACCCAAGCCCGGCAAGGCGAAATTATATAAATTTCAGATTTTTCTTAAATTTCCCAACGGGCATAAGAATTACTATTTATGATGTTGCTGGTCATAAAGTTGATAGCATAGAGATGGATGGCAGGGAAGGGGAGAACACCTATAGGTGGAACTTCCCAAGAAAACTGGCTAACGGTGTCTATATCTACAGAGTTAAATCTATGGGAACAGGCGATTTCTATACTTATGCAAAAATGGTCAAAGGCAAGTTCGCCGTTCTCCATTAAAATCGCAAGGCTTGACCATAGAGTGATTTATTGGTATTATGCTTGATATATAATTATTATTCTAAGGAGCTTGTTATGGGTCGTGGTTTTAGTATGCCAAACGGTTTTAATATGCAGGGTTTGATGCGCCAAGCTCAAAAAATGCAGGAAAAGATACAGAACGCTCAAGAAGAACTCAAGAGCAAAGAAGTAGAAGCTACCGTTGGCGGTGGTGCTATAAAAGTAGTTTTCAACGGTTCTCAGGAACTTGTTTCTATAGTTATTGATAAAGAAGCTGTTGACCCTGAAGACGTAGAAGGACTTCAGGATTTGGTTAAATCAGCTGTTAACGCTGGTATCGCTAAATCAAAAGAAATGGTTCAGAGCGAAATGAACGATATTACTGGTGGAATGAATATTCCTGGTATGTTCTAAGAAAATCTTTGTTAAATAAAAAAACGCGGCTTTCAAAGCCGCGTTTTTTTATTTCTTACTGTCTATAAAATGACTGCCGGCATAACCCGAAACAGGTTTATAGGCATTCAGAGTTTTTTTACCTGTTCTAGCGTGGTTTAGCTCTTGCTTTATATCGTCTCTCATTGAAATCATATTTTCAGATACATTTTTTTCTGATTCAACCAGCTTTTGTAAAGCTTCTATAACCTGATTTCTGTAAGGGATTAATTCTGGATAGTGATTTGGTAATTCTCGAACTAATTCGACTATTTCCATAGAATCATAATCTATTGGTGCTTTTATCTTGCTTAATTCAATAGCCAGCTCATCTCTTAAAATATATATTTCGTCAAAATAGGCAGAACGCTGGTCTACTAATGCCTGAAGACCTTCCTGGTCTGAATTGTTTATTAAAAGGTCTTCATTGGCTTTTCTTAGCTTATTATATATTTTAGTCAATTCTTCATAAAATGATTCTAATGCCATTTTAAAACTATTTATCCTTCTTTTTTGGAGTGTCACTTGGCAGTTGAAGCTGGTCAAACAGGTTTTGAGCGAAGAGGATAACTTCTTTGTGTTCTGCGTGAACTTCGCTTCCACTGCGGTCTATGCCTCGGAAAGATTCAATAATGGATACCCCTGTCCAGCCAAGTTTCTTTATGGCAAGCAAGAATTCGATGGGCCAGAAGAAACCTCTGAAACCTTTTGGTGGACGTGGCATATTTCTATCACCTATCATTAAGAAGATAGGGAAGTCCTTTTCTTCATAGGAAGAAAAATACCAGTTGTTGTTATCCCAGGAAAGATAAGTATCTTTTTTGTTGATTGAAAAAGAGCGTTTGGCTCTTTGAGTAAAGTTTATACTGCCGACAACAATATCTTCACCGTCAGTATTGGTTAGTTTCTGCTCTAAAATATTGATAGTAAAAGGAATACCACGTTTTTCAAAAGCTATGGTTTCTAGTTTAAAAATTTTGTTGAATTTATCAATAACAACTGGTTGGCTCTTAAAGCCTAATACCATTCTGATTTGTTTTTCCAGTCTGGCATAATCGCTCTGTAACGTATTGCAAAGTTCTTTGTAGTTATCTATCTTAGTTTGGTCAGGAACCATACGGTTCATTTCCATTTTTAGCCTTTGTCTTGTTTCAACAAGTTCGGCTCGTTGCTTTTTAAGCAAAGCTTGTTCTTCGCGTAATGTACGTTTCTTAAAGCCTTTGCGTTCAAGGTTTACACCACGTATTTCACTGACAATATTAGAAAGAGTTAATCCTACATGCCCCTGCTTGGTTACTTCAAGTAGACGTTCTAGTTCACCAATAACCATATCAGCTGTTGGATAGCGATTGGTAGGTTCTTTGGCGAGAAGTTTTAAGACTATTTGTTCAAGCTTTTGAGGAATATTCGGATTAAACTGACGAGGCGGCGGGAACTTCCACTTTGTTTGTTCTATAAAAACTTCCATAGCTCTTTTCCCTTTAAAGGGAAGGTGACCAGTAAGTTTTTCATACATTACTACGCCAAAAGAAAAGAGGTCAGATTGAATATCTATTGGTTTGTTTGTAAGCTGTTCCGGACTAGCATATGAAACTGTGAACATACGATCCGGATTAATGTTCAAATCATCATCTTTGTTAACAAAATTGGCTATACCGAAGTCTAAAAGGCAGGGCTTGTATTCGGCACCTCTTAGAATGATATTCTGGGGTTTTATATCTCGATGGACAAGACCTTTTTTATGAATATAACTTAATGCAGTAAAACAGCCTATGAATACATTGATGTATTCTTCCATTGTTGGAATGACTTGTTTGGCACCTACTGTAGTTACTGAGTTTCCTAAGGGGAAGTTATCTAGTGAAAGCCCCTTAACGTAGTCCATTATTAGATAATGAAGACCGTCAATTGTGCCTTGATCTACGAAACTAACTATATTGGGGTGGTCTAACTGGCGAAGAATATCGCCTTCCTGCTTGAATTGATTTAGTATGACTTGATTTTCGGCTGCTTCAGGAGAAAGAAATTTTACTGCAACAAGCTTTTCAATATCTAGCTGATATGCGATATAAACAGACCCCATACCGCCACAACCGATGAGATCAAGCAGGTGGTAATTCGATAACTCTGGAGGTTCTAGAATTGGCATCTTAAGCCCTTTTTAAGTAGTTATTTCCCTTGCGAATTTAAGTAGTCAATGCGTTCTTGCGCATTTTTGGCAATTTTAGAAGATGGATTAAGTCTAATAACTTCGTTCCATTCTTTCTTGGCATTAGACATCATGCCTTTTTTATAAAAACTATTTGCAAGATAATAATGCTGATTTTCGTTATCTGACTTTATAGACAAAGCACGTTGATATGTTTCGATAGCTTTATCGATGTTGTCATTGCTGTAATACATAAATGCTAACCAGTCTAAAAGATCAACATTATTGGGATCGCCTTCAAGAAGCTTTTCTACTTCTGGTATACCTTCGCCGCTACCAGAGGTATATTTGGTTAATATTTCTTCAGCTCTTTCTTCCATTTCGCTAGAAAGAGACTCGTCAGAAAGCACTTGCTGAAAACGTTTAGCAGTTGCACTTTCTTTCTGCGCAGTTAAACCATCTGACTTAGTTTGGTCTACTTGAGTTGGCTTCTTTTCACCGCCATTAAAAGCCAATAAAGCTACCACTGCAATAACAGCTACGACTATAACTGCAATGATAATAATTACTGTTGTATCCATGTTAACAAAAACCTCCAGAGTATCATAAAGAATATACTTTAAATTTCAAATAATTGCTACTCTTTTGTTAAATCTTAACAACTATTTACATAATTTTTTAATAGTTTCAAGATTCTAGAAAAAGAGAATAAAGATGGAATCTTTATTGGAATGTCATTTACCTTAAAAGCAATAACGGTAGAATTGTCATTGCCGCCAGCCTTATTGGCTGCATTGATTAAAGTGTCGGCTAGCTGTTCGGGCTGAGTTGATTTGATTATTTTTTCAATCTCTTCGCTATCCAACATACAATATACTCCATCAGTGCATAAAACAAATTCATCATCAGCTTTAATTTCTGTTTCAAAAATATCAGCTTTGATAAATTGTCTGGCACCAAGAACTTTGCTTAATATGCCTCTTGCTGGATGAACTCTAGCCTGATTTGGGGTAAGCTTGCCAAGTCTGACTTGTTCTCCAACTATTGAGTGGTCATTGGTTAATTGAGTTAGAGTATTGTTGTTTAAACGATAAACTCTTGAATCTCCTATATGACCAATAATAGCTTTGTCACCCTTTATAATCATAATGGTAAATGTTGTTCCCATTCCGTTTGTTTCGGGGTGTTGGCGAGAGTATTCCCAGACCTTTTCATTAGCAGAATTTATCAGGTCATCTACCATCTGTGGGGTAATTTCATTAAGATCTTTTTGAGCAAACCATTCTTTAGTAAAGTTGGCAGCAATATGGGAAGCGACTTCGCCTGCATTTTGCCCGCCCATTCCGTCTGCTACTAGAAATAAACAGGCTTTTTTGGAAATAGAAATACTGCTCCATGGTGGAATAACCAGAAGAGAATCTTCGTTATTTTTTCTTACTATCCCTTTATCAGTTTTACTGCTTATTTCCATAAGAATGACAACTATTTGGCAAGATTTAATAGTTAGAACTACTGATAAAAGTTATTGGATAAATGTATAAAGTCAAGACAAAAAAAGAAGACCTGATTTCTCAGGTCTTCTTTTTGCCTAGGAGTTAGCAATAAAAATTACTTTTTACCCTTTTTGCTAGCACCATTAACAAGTTCTTTAAGGTCTTTGCCAGGGATAAATTTTGCAACTTTCTTAGCAGCGATCTTAATGGGCTTCTTGGTCTGTGGGTTTACGCCCTTGCGAGCTTCACGCTTAACAGTTGAGAAAGAACCGAAACCAATAAGCTGAACCTTGTCGCCTTTTTTGAGAGAGCCTTTTACAGCTTCTACAAATGCTTCGAGTACTGCCTGGGCAGCTGCGTTAGTAACTTCTGCTTTTTTAGCAATTGCTTTTACGAGTTCTGATTTATTCACTTGAACCCTCCTACAAAATTTGGTCAAGTCTGATTATACATATATCTTGAAAATATGACAAGTGGAAATTAACTAAAATTCATATTTTGAAAAAAAATATTGGGCAAAGTCTTTTGTAATGCTGTTTTTGGGAATGAAATTTTTTTTAGGCTTCAACCGCTAACCATCAATCACCTACTACCTACCACCCACCCACTAATCACTCCAAGCAAAGCTTGGCGTAATTATTGTTGTTGGTTGTTGTTGTAGTTATTGTTATAAGATATAAGAATTCTTATGTCTCCATCCATGATCTTATATCTCAAGTTTTGGTCTTATATCTTTTTAAAAGCGGACAGCTGCTTGCTCAACCTTATTCTCCTCCGCGGTCTCTGTGAATTTGTATCTTCGAATAGACTTTGAGGGAACGAGCCTTGTGCGGAGAATAGAAGGTCTCGCGTCTACTGTCCGCTCTGCTGCTCTATTGCTCTGTCGCTCTGTCGCTCTCTAAAGTGATCTACTCATTGTCATAAACGTATAGCTTTCAGGGCTAAAGCCCATACGCTATACTTTTTATGACAAATTCGTAGACTCCTCCCTTCTCCCTAAGCCCTAATCCCTGGCAAAAAGGCTTTTGCCTTTTTGCAGCCAAGCTTTGCTTGGCTCTGTGCTCTCATTTCTCTAAATCTATAGACATAAAAATATAATATTGGTAGAATAAAAAAATAATGTTTGAGTTCGCCTTCGGAGGAAAAATGCCTAGCAAAAATAAAATACGTAAAATATTGAGCTTTTCACTGATTTGTTTTGTATTGCTTTTTGCAATGGTTTTGATTTGTGAAACTGCTGATGCTAGAGCAGGCGGAGGGCATGGCTATTCTGGCGGCGGCGGTAGTTCCGGCGGCGGCGGAGGTGGTGGCGGCGAAGTCTATTTACTTCTCAGACTCATAGAGTTTGCCATTAGATATCCTAAAATAGGCGTCCCACTACTAATAATATTCCTTGTTGTTTCATACTTCAGCTATAAAAAGGGTGACGAGTATGTTGTTGACAGCACCATTCGCAAAGCGAATGTGCTCTTACCTAGTGTAGTTGGCAGAAATTCTTTAAATAAGATTAAGGCCAAAGACCCCAATTTTAGCGAGGAAGATTTCTATACTCGTTCTAAAAATGCTTTCATGATTGTTCAAGAAGCTTGGAGTAAAGGCGACTTAGCAGAAGCAGAAGCCTTCTTGGCTGATGGAACTTACGAACAGTTCCTCATTCAGCTAAAGGTCATGAAAGAAAAGAATATTATAGATGTAATGGAAAACCTTCATATTACTAAAACTAATATTCTTGGTTTTGAATCAGACAATAACTTCGATACTATTCATATCGGAATAAGCGCTATAGGTAAGAATTATCGAGCTAACGCTAAAACTAAGGAATTTATCGAAGGCAATAGATTCGAAGAAGAATTTACTGAAGTTTGGACTTTCCTAAGAAGAACAGGTGTAAAGACCTTAAAGAAACCTGGTCTAATTGAAGGTTATTGTCCGAACTGCGGAGCAAAAATCACAATCGGCAGACATGCAAAGTGTTCTAACTGTAATGCGATATTGCGTTCTGGCGAATATGACTGGGTATTAGCTAATATTACTCAAGCCTGTGAATGGTCAGAAAGAAGCAATAGCTCTATTCCTGGTGCTAAGAGATATCTGGCTCATGACCCAGGATTCAATGTTCAACATATTGAAGACCTTGTTTCTGTTATGTTCTGGCGCAAAAATGAAGCTCAGAGAATCAGCGATGTTACTCCTTTGCGCAAAATAGCAACTAACGAATACTGTGATTCCCAGACCAATTTTTACAGACCTGATTTTAACGGAAACCATAATTTCTATACAGACTCTGCTGTTGGTTCTATTAGGGTAATGGGTATTGATAACGAAACTAGCGACAAAGACGATTATATTTATGCCAAGGTTATCTGGAGCGGAATTCCAGCCAAGAAAACTAGAGAAGGTAGAATTATTAATCTTTTCGAAAAGCAGAATATTAAAGAAGTTTTTGTATTGAAAAGAAAGCACGGAGTTAGAACAGATACGAAAACTACACTTAGCAGTGCTCACTGTCCGAACTGCGGTGCTGCAGTTACTGATAGCCTTTCTAATGAATGTGATTACTGTGGCTCAGTATTAAATGATGGAACCAGAGATTGGGTTCTTGAAGGAGTATTCCCACAGAATGACCCAAGAATTTCTAAAGCTATTATTCTTATTAGAGCAGGTGATTCTCAGTTTAATTCTAATGCCGGCAATAATTCAGGAGTTGCTGCTGGAGCCGCTGCAGGTGCAACAATCGGATTAAAGAAAACATATACTGTAGATGATTATTCTAATAGTATGAACAAGATTCCTGGTCTTACTATGGTTAAGTGGACTGTAGCTATGATGCTGGCTGATGGTCAAATAGACCCGAAAGAACAGGAAATTATCTACGAATATGGTTTACGCCGTGGAGTTGGTAAAAACCAGATAGATCAGATTGTTTCTGAAATCAAGTCTCATCAGAATCCTGTTGAATATGTAGCAGATTCTACTGATTTGCCAATGGATATGGATCTTATGCGTATGCTCATTAAAGTTGCTTTTGCTGATGGAAAAGTGGCTAAGCAGGAAGTTGAAATGCTTCGTTATGTTGGTAAGAGAATGAATCTATCAGATGATGATGTAAGAAGACTTCTTATGGAAGAACGTATGAGACTTTATAGAATGTCTAAGGCTGTCATCAAAGAATCTAGGAATATGTAAGCAAGATGTAAGATAAAAGATATAAGATAAAAGAAGTGGAAA
>JAFPZP010000011.1 GCA_017417215.1 Candidatus Rifleibacteriota bacterium
CCTAACTCCTAACTCCTAATTCCTAATTCCTAATTCTCTTAAGCTCCCTCTTTAAAAATAGACTGGTTTATGTTAGATTATGTAATCTATATTTAATAAGGGTAAAGCGATGAAAAAAGCAGATGCATTTAAAAATGCATGTAAAAATATAAAGCTTTTATTATTCGACTGTGACGGTGTTTTAACTGATGGTCGCATAGTATTAGGCAACGATGGCATAGAACTTAAATTCTTCTCAACTTTTGACGGAATGGGCCTGAAGATTTGGCATATGGCTGGTCTGGCTGCTGGCTGCATTACCGGCAGAGCTTCAGGCGCACTTACAAAACGTGCTCAAGAACTTAAATTCGATGAGCTTCATCAGAATATTGCAGATAAAAATGAAGCTCTTTATTCCATAATGAGGCAAAGAGGTTTAAAACCAGAAGAAGTAGCTTATATTGGTGACGATATAAATGATTTGCCTGTTGGAACTAAAGTTGGTTTGTTTTTCGTTCCTGCAAACCATCACGAAGTTATAAGACCTTATGCTGACTATATCCTTTCGAGAAAAGGCGGTTTCGGAGCAGTTCGCGAAGCTATTGACATTATTCTGACCCATAAAGGCTTATTAGAAGATTTAGTTAAGTCATTTGCAGATAGATGATTAAAGAAAAACTGAAAACAATAAGAAGAACGGTACGCTATTGTTTAATACGCTTATTAATAAGCTGTATGCGTCTTCTTCCTATTTCAAAAATACCAAAGCTTAAGCTTTTGCTGATAAAAGCAATTAAGACCTTTGGTAAAAAAGAGCTGAACAAGGCTTACGAACTTCTGCCAATTGAATTTTCTGACAGAAAAGACCAAATCATTCATGGAATGATAGAAAACGTAGCTTTGAATGTTTTGGAAATCATCTATTATGAAAAGCTGATTAAAGCTAATCCTGATTTTTGTAAGTTCGAAAACTGGGATATTATCGAAAACATTAAGAAGCAGGGCAAAACACCTTTGCTTTTAGTTGGTCATTTCTGTGATTGGGAAGTGTTGGGATACGAGCTTGTTAAAGCTGGTTTGGATTTAACTGTTATTGCCAGACCGAATAATCTGCAGAAAATGACAGAGTTTATAAACGGCTTGAGAAAGAAACATAACCTTAGAGTGGTCATGCAAAATAACATTATGGAAGCCATTAAGCTGCTTCACAATAATATGCCTGTTGCTATTCTTTCCGATTTGAATGCAAGGGAATGGGGCTATCAGGTTGACTTTTTCGGTCGAAACGCTTCTTTCTATAGCGCACCGGTTATAATATCTGTCAGAAGCGGTATGCCTTTGATTCCTGTTTTCCCTGAAAGACAGGCTGATGGTAACCTTATATTCAAGGTTCAACAGCCAATTTCTTGGGAAAAAGGCGAAAGCATGAGAGAACGTGTTCAAAAATATGCGAAAGTTTATGAAAACGAATATAGAAAAAGACCAGATTTATGGTTCTGGTTCCATGACAGATACTCTTTTGCAGAAACGGGAAAGCTTAAATGATTAAGAATATTTTTTCCAGTTTCTGGTTTTGGGGCCTGCTTTTGGCTGCCTTCATTACTATTATTCTTTGGGATGACAGCATTGAAGACGGAGCCAAAGGAACTTACGTAAAACACAAAATGACTTTGAACAATGTTAATTTCAGCCAGATTGAAAACGGCTTTGAACATGCCAGAATGTATGCAACTATCTGTGAAATGGATGACAGCCAGACCAATATGGAAGGTAGAGACATCAAAGTCTTGTTCTTCAAGGAAGATGTTGCCACATTTACTGGCAGACTCATTGCTGCTACAGCAACAAAAACTCCTTTTGAAGCTAAGTTTTACGGTGACGTCAGATTGTGGGATACCGATAACGAACGCATGAGAACCGAAGAAATGCGGTATCTGTTTAATAGAAAGGAGTTAAGCACCCAGAAACCTATTACAGTCTGGAAAGACAATGCTGTTTTAACAGGGCTTGGGATGACTTACAACACAGAAAGAAAAGAAATAACCATAAATCAACAGGTTGTTATAAGGCTTTGGGAAGAAGAGAAAGAACTTCCTAAGCCTCAGAAAGATATTGACCCTGTCAGCGGACTACCTGTTGCTGAACCTATAGAAAAGATTTTGAACATTAATAATAATGGGTCTGATACTTCCCAAATAACTAAGGAAAATGCTTCTGAAACCCAGGAAGTATCTGAAAACTCTATTGCAAGCGAAAGTCAGACAAATCTTCTTACTCAGGAATCTAACAAATGAAAAAGTTTATCACTAATATTCTGCTCTTTTCTTTAACTATGATTATTACGGCTTTCCCGCAGGTGAAAGCTCAAACAACTATATCTACTGGTGATATGGTCATTACAAGTAAGCTAATGACTTTCCACAACGGTATTTATGTTGCCAGAGGTGGGATTAAGGCAGAACAGAAAGACAGCACTATGACTGCTGACCGTGGTATTTATGACCAGGAACTGGAAGTCATTAAAGCTATAGATAACGTTAAAGTAACTCAGCCTGATACTGTTTTAACAGCCGATTATCTTGAAGCTTACCCTAAGGAAGACAGACTTGTTGCAAGAGGGAATCCAAAAGTTACAAGAATAATAGAAAGACAGAAGAAAAACTCTAGTGAAGAGTCTTCTTCAAAAACTAGAGTTATTCTGACTTGCAATGAAGTAGAATCTTTCAATAAAGAAGATAGATTTCTTGCTAAGGGCGATGTTCGAGTAATCGAAGTAGAATATAGAGATAGCGAAACAGAAGAAGAAGCTGAAGAAAACGAAAAGAAGCCTATAACCGAAATTACCTGCGAGTATCTTGAAATGTTTTCCAAAGAAGAAAAGGCTATTTGTAGAAATAATGTCGTTATAGTCACAGATACGCTTACCGCAACAGGTGATAAGGCTATTTACCTTAATCTTTCAAGTCAGGTGACAATAGTCGGTCATGCTCATGCACAGCAGGTTTCTAAGGAAAAAGGAAGCAACAAGAATCAGACCTCTGAACTTTTTGCCAATAAAATACTTTATTACCCTGATGAAGAACGAACTATCGCAGTAGGCAACGTTCATGCTACCGTATACCCTGGTTCTGACAGCGGTAAGAAAGACAAAGATAAAGACAAAAAGAAAGATAAAAAGAAGAAAAAGAAAAAAGCCAAGAAAGCAGAAGAAAATGCTGATGGCGAAAGCAGTGAAGTTGATGACAGTCTAGAAGATGTTCCTGCTGGTGATTTCACTGAAATTGGCGGAGATAATAACGATGAGTGAAGAAGAAAAGAACAATCAGAAAATGGCTGAACCTTCTCCTGATGAAGCTAATAATGAAGCTAATTTTGAAAAACTGCCTGAAAATACTGATCCTAACATAGATACAATCACAGTTCAGTCTGTGTGCAAAACCTATAAAGGTAGAACTGTTGTTAACCACGTTTCTCTTAATATCAAGAAAGGCGAAATAGTCGGTCTATTAGGCCCAAATGGAGCTGGTAAGACCACTACTTTCTATATGGTAGTTGGCTTGGTAAAACCTGATGAAGGTAGAGTTCTCTACAACAATAAAGACATTACCAAGAAAGCCATGTATCAGCGTGCTAGAATGGGTATTGGTTATTTGCCCCAGGAAGCAAGCGTTTTTAGAAAACTTACAGTAAAAGAAAACATTTGGCTTATACTTGAAAACATTGATATAAGCAATAAAGAACGTAAAGAACGTCTGGACATGCTTTTGACAGACTTAGATATTGGAAGAATAGCAGATAGCCTTGGTTACGCCCTATCTGGCGGTGAAAGACGTCGTGTTGAAATTGCTCGTGCATTGGCTGCTGAGCCTAGCTTTATTTTGTTAGACGAACCTTTTGCAGGGGTTGACCCTATCGCCGTTGCCGATATTCAAAGCATTGTATTGAAACTTCAGAAAAAGGGTTTGGGGCTTCTTATAACTGACCATAATGTTAGCGAAACTCTTGCAATCGTAGATAGAGCTTACATTCTCAGTTTAGGGAAAATTCTTGTTTCTGGTTCAGCTCAATTTGTTGCAGAAAACGAAACAGCTAGAAAATTCTATCTTGGAGACCGTTTCAGACTGGATCAAATAGATAAAAAGGCTTAATTCATGCTTTATATACTTGTTTCTATAATAATAAGCGGTGTAATTGCTTACTTAGGCGATGCCTTAGGCACATTGGTAGGCAAGAAGCGTCTCAGCCTTTTCGGAATGAGACCTCGTTTCACTGCTTTATTCGTAGCTATATCAACTGGTATAGTCATTACTCTCTCAACTTTTTTAGTTGGAATGATGCTTTCTGAAGATGTTAGATTAGCCTTGTTCTCTATTGATAAGTTAAAAAAAGACATTGATACACTTCAGGCCGAATCTGCTGCTTTGGGAGAAATGAAGACCAAGTTGGAAAACGAAAAGAACATCCTTTCGGCTGATGTTGAGCGTTTGACTACTCAGGTTAAAATGAAGGAAACAGAAAGTGTTGCTTTCCGTAAAGATGAACCTTTGGCAATTACAGTTATAAAATCAGGTCAAGAACCTAAAGAAGTTATGAAATCTATAACAAATCTGATTATTTCTCTGTCAGACCATGTTCGTAGACGAAATGTTGTTGTAAAGCCTGAAATAGAATTTTTTACTGAAAATAAAGAACAGCTTAACATGATGGCTAATCATATTGCCAGCTCTAGTAGTGATCTGGTTCTCGGGGCAATCGCCGCAGAAAACATAATTGCCGGCGAAGAGCTTGGGAATGTTAGATTTATTATTTTACCAAACGATTTGATATTCCATAAAGACCAGCAGATTGCCTCTATGGAAATAGACGGAACCTTGGATAGAGCTGAAATTGCAAGAATAATGCAGAATTTTATGGATGAAATAAACCATGAAGTTGTTAATGTGGGAATGATTGCCAACCCGCTTACAGGCAGTTTCGGCAGCATGTCTTACGGTTCAATGCTTTCTTTCTATGATATGATTAATAAGATTAAGGAGCTTAATAGAAAGATAATTCTAATTGCTGTTGTTCCGGAAGATATCTATGCTATAGGACCGCTGAATGTTGTTTTCAGATTTGAGGAAACGGGCGAAAATCTTTTCAGTACAGACCCCAAAGCATTAGCTTCTTCAACACCGATGGTTAACTCAGAAATAGCTTCTTTTACATCTGATACTCTGGCTTCGTTTACTTCAGAAACCTTAGCTCCATCACCAGAGATTAATACAGCCTCAGAAAGCATTTCTAGTCAGTAAGTTCAAGGTGCTTATTTTTATAAAGACGTATTATTGGAATGCTGACTAATAAAAGAAAAAGTCTCCTTTAACCTGAGTCTTGAATCATATTGCCTTTATGCTTCAAGGTAGTTATAATAGAATACTAGCTTAAAGAAAGGTAATTGCAGATGAAGATACTGGTTGTCACGATAAACTATTTCCCAGAACCTGCACGTATAACAGATATTTGCGAGGAACTGGTGAAAAGAGGTCATGACGTTAGTGTAATTACCGAAGTTCCAAACTGTCCCAAAGGTGACTTTTATGATGGATACCCTGATGGCAGGGCAAGAGACGAAGTTATTAATGGGGTAAAAGTCCATCGCTGCTTTACCATAGCAAGAAAAACTGGTGCTATCCATAGAGTTCTGAGCTATTACAGCTATGTTTTCTCTTCTGTTAACTATGTGCGTAACATGAAAGACGAATTTGATGTGGTTTTTGTTAACCAGCTTTCACCCATAATGCTGGCTTATGCTGGTGCAGAGTATAAGAAGAGATTCGGGAAGAAGATTCTTTTCTATTCTATGGATTTGTGGCCGATGAGCCTGGTTGTAGGCGGGATAAAAGAAAATACTCCTGTATTCAAGTATTTCCACAGGGTTTCGGAAAAGCTTTATAAAAGCGCAGATGTGTTGCTAGGCACTTCAAGGTCTTTCCCTGCTTATTTTGAAAAAGAGTTTGGAATAACTGGAATGAAGTATCTGCCCCAATATGCTGAAGCTTTGTTTTCACCTGAACAGTGCAGAAAAGAGCCTTCTGAAACATTTGACATAATGTTTGCCGGCAATATAGGCAATTTCCAGCGAGTTGATACAATCATAAAAGCTGCGGCTCTTACTAAGGATAATAAAAGAATCAGATGGCATCTGCTGGGCGATGGCAGCGAGCTTGAAAACCTTAAAAAGCTTGCAGAAAGCTTAAAGACAGACAACGTAATTTTCCATGGAAGAAAGCCGCTTGAAGAAATGCCAAAATACTACTCTATGGCTGATGCTATGGTGGTAACCATGATGAAGAATCCGGTTATTTCTTTGACTCTTCCGGGAAAAGTTCAAAGCTATATGGCTGCTGGAAAGCCTATTTTGGGTGCCATAGACGGTGAAACTCAGCTAATTGTGAAAGAAGCCGATTGCGGGCTTTGCGGTGAAGCTGAAAATGCTGAAGTCTTGGCTCAGAATGCCATAATTATGTCGAATCAATCTATGGAAAAGTATGCAAGAAATTCTTTTGAGTATAATGAAAAATACTTCAACAAAGAAAAGTTCATGCAGACGATTATAAGCGAGCTTGAAGCGCTGTTGCTGCCCAAAGGCTGAAAGCCTTTGGGCTAGGAAAGAGGGAAAATGGTATTTATCCCCTTTTTCAAAGGGGAACGGCTGCTTTAGCAGCCTAGGGGATTTTTGAGAAGTCTATATAAGGAGTAGAAAGTTGAGTCCGAAGACTATTTTGTTATTAGAAACTTTAAAAAGATGTAATTGTTTATACAGAAAAAACTATTCCTTTCAAGTATTAAAAAGATTGTTTGCCAATAAACTATCTGTAATTATTCTCTTATTTGTATTTATTATTGGTCCTTCAGTTTGTTGTTTTGCAGCAGATAAGGCAACACCTGGAAGCATTATCGCGTTTATTTTTGGAATAATAATAGTGGTCTTATTTCATCTTGTTACGGCTTTAATAACTTTGACACCTATTATTTTAATTGTTTATGGCCTTGTAATTTTCCCCAAGTTAGAAAAACGAAGAATAAAGGATTACGTAGAAAAAAATCATTTAAAATATATTGAAAAGATTTCAAAGCTACCAAATAACTTAGATATTGATTTCATGCAATTTAACGGCTCTAAGTCTTTTGAAGATACAATAATTTTTCAAAAAGACAGTTATTCATGTATACTGACAAATTTAAATTATAACTATACTTCATCTAAGGGAAAATGCGGAACTTTCCCTCTGCCACTATTGATAATAGTAGATAAAAATCAGAATTTCCCATTTTTTTATTTAAAAGATGCGTATTTTGAAAAAAATATAGAACAGAGATGCGCTTATTCTGGAAGTAAACATAATATAAGGTTTATGGAAGAAGAATATCGTAAGCGTTTGTCTTTTTATCGGGGTTATAATTTGGTAATGGAGGAAGACCCTGAGTTTGAGGAAAGATATTCCTTGGAAGTAGATGAAAATTGCGCAGATGCGGTAAAGAAGTTCTTTGGTCCACAAAAAAGAAGCATTTTTAATGAATTAGACAATAAATTTTTCTGCTATGAAGGTAATGGTAATTTGTTTATTATCTGTTCAGCAATAGAAATTACTTATTTTAAAGACAAAATCAAGTTCATGGAAAAGGGTATAGAGCTTTACAATAAGATAATGTATTGAGGAAAAGGGTTTTAAGGAGCTACCATTTGATATCCTATTAATACCAATAAAACTGGCCATAATAAGGCATATGGTATTTTTTCCATAACTTGGTTTAAATATTGGTGAATTTGTTCTTGTTTTTTTTCTAACGGACTAAGGGGTGGACCTTTAGAAAGGTCTGGTCTAGTTCCTTCAAGATCACCGTGATAATCGCAGTAAACAGTGCCAGAACCAGTTAGGTCACTGCCTCTATAATTACAGGCTGTTTCCGGACGGGGTTGTTTTGTTTTTAAATACCCGTCTTTTACTAATAAATCTTCATCCAAGTTTTCCATGAATGTTTCGTGATCCATGTTATACATTTCTACTGCGCCCGTAATTACTCTGATATTAGAATAGCAAGCTTTGTCTCTATAACTTCTTCTTCCACATTTTACGTAATATGGGCTAGGGCCCAGTAATAGAAAACCTAAGAAACCTACAAGGTAGATATAGGTAAGGATGCTGTAGATTTTTTTTGCCTTTTTGCCGTTATCAGCCATATTAAATACCAAATTAATTTATATTACATTAATTTTACTATATTTTGGTGAAATGTTGCAATTAACAATAATAAAGCAGGCTTTCAGCCGAGTTAGCGTCAAACTTTAAAATGTGAGTCGACTTCTTCTCTGAAAGTGTCTGGTTTTTCTGGCTCAAAGCCTTCGTTTGCCCACATAACAGTTATTAAATCTTGGGTTTCAGAAAGATTTATAATATTGTGGGTGTAGCCTGGCAGCATGCATACTGCTTCAATTTTTTCACCACTGACTTCGAAACTTATTATTTCGTCGGAGTCAATCTTTCTCATCTGAATAAGCCCATGACCAGCTACAACAATAAAAAACTCGCACTTAGAATGGTGCCAGTGCTGCCCCTTAACTACACCTGGCTTAGAAATGTTAATAGAAACCTGACCGCTTTTCGACGAGCGAAGAAGCTCGGTAAAACTGCCTCTTTCGTCGGTATGCATCTTTAATGGAAACTTGACCTTATCTTTTGGCAGGTAAGCTAGATAAGTTGAGTAAAGCTTCTTTTCAAAAGAATCTGCAGGAATTTCAGGAACTTCGAGGGTTTGGGGCTGTTCCTTAAATTTTTGGAGCAAGTCAGCTATTTTCCCTAAGGTAATTTTATGAGATATGGGAACAAAGCAGTATTTGCCTTGAGTATCTGCGATAAATTCAGCGCCTTCAAAATTGCATCTGTGTTCCTGACCTTTTAATGCAAGAAACATTTCATCAATCAAATCATCGATGTAAACCAGTTCTAATTCAGTGCTTCTGTCGTTAATGGTTATAGGCAGGTCGTTTGCAAGGTTGTGGCAGAAAGTTGCGACAACAGAGTTGTAATTTGGCTTTCCCCATTTCCCAAATAGGTTAGGGAAGCGGTAAACAAGAACCTTTGCGCCTGTTTCTTTTGCATATTCAAAGAATACTTCTTCACCGGCCTTTTTGCTTTTACCATATTCGCTACCGGCATAACGCCCTTCAAGAGTTGCTTGAATCGAGCTGGAAAGCATTACTGGGCATTTGTTGTTATGCTTTTTAAGAGTATCGAGAAGGCGCGCAGCAAAATCTCGGTTGCCTTTCATGAATTCATCATTGTTTTGTGGACGGTTGATTCCTGCCAGGTTAAAGACGAAATCAACTCTCTGACAAGCTTCTTCTAATAAGGCATCAGAGCTGTTAACGTCATAGAGATAGATATCACCGATATCAAGCTCTGAATGGGCTTTATCCTTGTTCTCCATTACGTTTTTCAGGGTGGCAGTAAGGTTTTTACCCACAAAACCATAAGCGCCGGTAATAAGAATGTTCATTTGCGCCATACCATCTTGTTGACAACGCCAACGTATGATTGAATGATTTTTACAACTTTTGTGCTTACGTTTTCTTCAATGTAGTCTGGAACTGGAATTCCGTAATCACCACTTTTATTCATTTCTACTGCCGTATCAACTGATTGCAATAAGCCTTTTTCGTCTATTCCTGAAAGGATAAAGCAGGCTTTATCTAAGGCTTCCGGTCTTTCTGTTGATGTTCTTATACAAACAGCAGGGAAGGGGAAACCTACAGAAGTGAAGAAACTTGATTCTTCTGGAAGTGTGCCTGAATCTGAAACTACGCAGAATGCGTTCATCTGTAGACAGTTGTAATCGTGGAACCCTAAGGGTTCGTGCTGAATGACTCTTGAATCAAGCTTGAAGCCACTGGCTTCTAAGCGCTTCTTTGAACGTGGGTGGCAGGAGTATAAAATCGGCATATCATATTTTTCAGCCATTTTATTAATAGCTGTGAAAAGGCTGGTGAAATTCTTTTCTGTGTCGATGTTTTCTTCACGATGAGCAGAAAGCAGAATATATTTTCCTTTTTCTAAGCCAAGTCTTTTATGAATATCTGAAGCCTTGATTTCTTCCAGGTTGTTTCTTAAAACTTCTGCCATTGGGGAACCGGTAACATAGGTTCTTTCTTTTGGCAGACCGCATTCGGCTAAGTAACGTCTAGCGTGTTCCGAATAAGCCATATTAACGTCTGAAATAATATCGACTATTCTGCGATTGGTTTCTTCAGGCAGACATTCGTCTTTGCAGCGGTTGCCAGCTTCCATGTGGAAAATAGGAATATGCAGACGCTTAGCACCTATGACAGAAAGGCATGAATTAGTGTCACCAAGAACAAGAACTGCTTCTGGCTTTATTTCCATCATAAGATTATAGGAAGCGGCGATGATATTACCCATAGTATCACCCAAAGTATTGCCTACGGCATTCATATAAACTTCGGGGTCAGCTAGCTTCAAATCTTTAAAGAAAACGCCATTGAGGTTGTAATCGTAGTTTTGACCTGTGTGAGCAAGAATTACATCAAAATATTTTCGGCACTTGGTAATTACCGCTGAAAGTCTGATTATTTCTGGCCTTGTTCCAACTATTATAAGAAGTTTTAATTTGCCGTTATTCTTGAATTTTGTCATTTTTTCAGCTCACTTCTGATGTATTCAAGCTCTAAAAGCTTTTGTTTAACTTCTTCAACGTTTAAGAGCTTAGTTGTATTCGAATTGAACTCTGTTAAAGTGTTTCGTTCGGTTTCGCCTTTGATGAAATACTTGTCGTAGTTAAGACCGCGTTTATCGCAGGGAACCTGATAGAAGTTGCCTAAATCTATAGCATGAGCGCATTCTTCGTTGGTAAGCAGAGTTTCATACATCTTTTCGCCGTGACGTATGCCAATAACCTTTATGTTTTTCTTGTCGGCGTTGAACAGTTCACAGACTGCTTCAGCCTGAGTCTGTATGGTGCAGGCCGGGGCCTTTTGAACAAGAATATCACCAGAATTACCTTTTTCAAAGGCAAACATGACTAAGTCTACTGCTTCTTCCAAAGACATTATAAATCTTGTCATAGAACCGTCAGTAATGGTTATTGGACTGCCTGCTCTTATCTGGTCTATCCAAAGTGGAATAACAGAGCCTCTTGAGCACATTACATTGCCGTATCTTGTGCAACAAATCTTGGTTTTGTTGGTAGTTCTGCTTTTGGCTACGACAACCTTTTCCATCATAGCTTTGGAAGTTCCCATGGCGTTTACTGGATAAGCCGCTTTATCTGTGGAAAGACAGACCACTGTTTCTACATCTTCTTCTATTGCAGCAGTAAGCACATTTTCTGTGCCTAAAACGTTTGTTTTTACTGCTTCAATAGGGAAGAATTCGCAGGAAGGAACCTGTTTTAATGCTGCAGCGTGAAAAATAAAGTTGACTCCGTTCATTGCATTTTTTACTGATTGCAGGTCTCTGACATCACCGATGTAAAAACTGATTTTTTCTGCATATTCAGGCATTTTAACCTGAAATTCATGGCGCATATCGTCTTGCTTCTTTTCGTCTCGTGAAAAAATGCGGATTTCACCTATGTCGCTTGCTAGAAACCTATTGAGAACAGCATTCCCGAAAGAGCCTGTTCCGCCGGTAATCATTAAGGTCTTGCCTTGAAATAAAGTCACTTTTTGGCTCCAGAAGTCTATTATTTTCTGTTATTATGCCACTCTGATAATCAAAGGTCAAGGGAGAATTAGGGAGAAAGCAGGGCAAACGCAAACTTTTTTCTTTACTGATAAGGCTTTTCACATATTAAAATTATGGACAGTTTATTTTGCTCAACTTATTTCTCCTCTTTCGGCCTCTGACAATAAGAGTCTTGAACTATCTTTGAGGGAACGGGTATTATTCGGAGAAAAAAGTTTCACGTATAAACTATCATATTTTAGTAAAAAGCAAAGAATTATCAACAAAAGAAAAAGTTTGCGTTTGCCTTGTGGTTAGTAGCAGGTGGTATTGATTTAGAGTCAGCAAAAAATGTATAATGCCAAAAAGATTTCGGAGGCAAATAAATAGATGAATAAATTATATAAGATTTCTTTTGTTATATTTTTGGTCGTATCTTTAATAAGTCTCACTGCCTGCGGTGGTCACGGTGGAGGAGGGAACAATAATCCAACTCCTCAGGCAATTTCAGAAATGACTGCTGCCAGAGTTTCTGTAAATACAGTTGTTGCTAATATAACAGATATATTAGGTTTTAACCCTCAAAACTCTTCAAGACGTTCTCAAAGCAATTTGTCTGTTCCAGAAAAATTGAAAAATCTTGCTTATGGCGAAAAGATTAATAAGCTTATTCCAGCAAATTCAAGAAATGAATTTTTTAAAGGCTTAGGACCTGAACCTGAAAAAAAAGCAGAATGGAATCAAGGCTTAGATTATATTGTTGGTTCGAATAGTGATACTACTAATGTTTTGGTTGCTGGTTTCAACGACAAATATGATCCAGAACAAAGATACCATGTTTTTCTATATGAAGGCAAAGAAGGCGCTGGAACAATACTGACAAAAATAGTTGCTTTACCTACAGAAAGTTATGCAGTTGCAATAAGTTATTTGAATGATGGTAACGGCAATAAGTCTACATTGGTTTTTGCTGTTAATCAAAAAGGTGAATTTGAAGGAAGAGTTTTTAAGGATATAAACGATAAAGATACTTATTATTCTGAAAACTATTCTTCTATGGTTTATGGCACTTCAACACAAATGACTTATGTTAATGAAGAGTCTATAGAAGTAATAAATACTAAAGATGGAAAAGCAGTTTCTTCCAGCAGTCCTTTAATTGAAGGTTTTAAAACTGCTATTTATGCTCTTAAATTTGGCGGACAGTTACGAACAGGGAAAGACGGACAGTCTAATTCAGCTATAATTAAAGAAAATCAGCTTTCTCAAATTCCTCCAGTGCTTGTTTATATTGGTGATGGCAGTAAGCTTGATAAATACATGAATTATTTAACTATCGATGGATTTATCAATGATAAAGACATTACTAATAAATTTATGCCCAGTGATTTGGAAGATTATGAAAAAGCAAGAATAGGCGATTATAGTGGAAGTTTAGATTATTATGACGGTGCTACTGCTGAAGCCACTCTAAGATTGGCTCTATCAGTTATAGATAAAGATTCTGCTCATATTGTTACTAAAGTAGCTGGTCAGGATAATGGCTTATATATTGTTTCCGTAAGCTATCTGACTATTAATGAAAAAGAATACACAGTTGCTGTTGGTGCTCAGATGATTAGAGACAGCAAGGGAATTTTCTTAGAAGCAAAGATGTTTGAAGGCAAACATAATGATGTTAATTTCCAAAGCAAAGATAATGAAAAAAGAAATATAAAAGTTATCGGAACTGCGAAAGTTGATTACGTAACAGAAGAAGATATTCCAGGAACAATAACTGTTAATGGCAAAACTATTACTTTCAATGCAGCTAAGGAGTAAGAAAGCTGCGCCCGCTGCCAAGGCTGGCGTAGTGATTAGTGGTAAATGGTGGGTGGTAGGCGGACAATAAAAAAGGCTTGGATTATCCAAGCCTTTTTTATTTGCTCTAAGTTCTAGAAAGCTATTGTTCCGCCCATTACGAAGTTACGGTTTTTTCTATGAGGAATTAACTCAGGTAGATTTTCGTAATCTCCGTTAGAAATATAGCTTGCGTTTATATAAAGATTGTTGGAATAGTTGAATCTGAAACCAAGACTGAAACGGTCACCGTTAAAGTCATAAACGAATCTGAAGTTGTCATTTATTGGAATTAAACCGCCAACAAGGAAGAAAAATTCATCAGCATAGCCTCTTCCGGTGTTGTAATTATAGTTATAACCGCCGTATTTTGCTCTTCTGAACTTAGGTGGTGTTACATAACTGTGTTTATAATCGCTACAGCCGAAGTTTCCACCAACGCCAACCCATATTACAGGAACACCTGCAGCAACCCAGGCAGAATGATAACCAGAGTTACAGTTAATGCTTCCACCGAGAGTAACGTTCCCATTTGCCTGATACTTAAGGTTTAAATAGAAAGGTTCTTCTAAGTCGTAGTGATCCTGGTTAGCAAAAGTCTTGTCGAAACCTATTTCCATACCATCGGCTACGCCCCATGCGGCACTTATATTGACGTCAAAATAGTCTTCGTCTGTGTATTTTACGTTGTTGATGTTGTATAGTTCAAAGGTTTGAACCTGAACGCCTATAGCTGTTTTGTCAGGTTCCAACACACCTGGTGATGGAACCAAAGTAGCACCTGTTCCGCCGTGAAGGGCTAAGCCCTGTCTGGGTGTTCTTTGTTCAACTAAAAGTGGTCTGAGTTCTTTAGGAACACGAGTATCAGGAGGAATGAGAAATCTTTCTCCATCTTTCTGATTCTGATTATTTCCTAATGGAATAAATTGATTTTGTTCGCTAGTAACATAGTAGGCATCTTCATTCTGGCTTCGATAATTATTTGAAGGTACTTCGGGTAAAACGTTGCTCTGCTTCTGTTCTTGCACAGCAGCCTTTCTTCGATTGCCTGACAGATAACCCTGATACTGGCTTAAATCTAATGCAAATCCGCTACCTACCGTTCCAAGCAGCATGGCGGAAACTGCTAAAATTAATTTTTTCCTGATTTTCATGCTCGCAGTATCGACAAAGTTCTAAAATATTTAAACCATATTTGATAAAATTTTTAGTTAGAGTTGTTAGAATAGTTAGAATGGTTGAAATAGTAGGAATTGTTAGAATAAAATTCTAAAAAAAATATCTTTTCTTGACTTTGTTAAAAGGCAAATCTATAATTGAAACAATTATTGCAATCGAAAATGGGTGTACATGATTCATATAGAAGACGTATTACAGCAAAACGGAACCGTATCATTATCTAAAGCAGCTTTGTTATGCAGTATGATAGACAACGAGTTGGATGACGAACTGGTTGAACATCTTAAGAAGCATAATATTTATGCAGTAATAACCAGAGCTGGTGGTTGTGGCGACAATCTTAAAGGTAAGATTCTGCGCAACACTTTTGGTGCGGCCGAAAACAGTGGTTTGTTAACTATTAACATGAAGAATCGTCATGTTATTACTTCTTTAGTCGAAGGAATACTTGCTTCTTTTGACAGTTCTTTGATGAGTGTTTCCGGTGGCGGTTTAAAGATCGGCTTAGCCGTTCGTGATAATGATATAGCTATGGGAATCTATGGAAGCATAGGTCTCCCTGGTCTTGACGTTGATCATGAAATTTCTGCCTGTAGAATCCTCTATCATTGTCTGGAGGATTAACAGATGATTGGAATAGTTGTTGTTTCACATGGTGTGCTTTCTGAACAACTTGTTGCAGCAGCTTCTCTAATTCTTGGTGAAGCAAAAGATGTTAAAGCAGTAAGTTTTCTTGCACGTGAATCCTTGGAAGATTTGCGAAAAAAGACTAGTGAAGCAACAAATGAGTTTACAACAGATGGTTGTCTGATTCTGACTGATATAATGGGTGGCAGTGCTACAAATGTCAGTATAGAAATCATGAAGAGCCGAAACGATGTTTATGTTGTAACTGGTGCTAATTTGCCAATGTTGTTGGAAGCTATTAACAGCCGAGAGGGCTCAAGCCTGAAGGATTTGGCTAATCAGGTTTCTAACTCTGGCACAAGAAGCATTATAAATCTTAAAGAATATTTTGAAAAAAGAGCTACAAAAAGAGTATGACAAAAGTTGCATTTCTTAGAATTGATGACAGGCTTGTTCATGGACAGGTCATTGTTGGATGGCTTCCTGAAATTAAACCAGAATCATTGGTTGTTGTTGACGACAACGTAGCAGAAGATGCAATGCGTCAAGATCTTATGTCTTTAAGCGTTCCTCCTGAAATAGAATTGTCTTTCTATTCTTCAGCAGAGGTTTCAGAAGAAGATGTTGATGAAAGCTCTTTTGTGTTAGTTTCTTCCCCCAAAACAGCTTGGGAATGTTTGCAGAAGGGCATTGTTCCTGAACGATTCAACGTCGGCGGCATGCATTCAAAAGATGGTAAGGAAGAAATATTCGAGGCATTACACGTTGATGATGAAGATCGAAAATACTTCGATTTAATCGTCAAATCTGGTGTTGAACCTATTTTTCAACCAACTCCCCAAAATCAGCCCATGCCATTGGGTGATATTCTGTAAAGTGAGGGCAAAACATGGCTTCAATTACTTTTAGTAAAGTAGTGAAACAGTATGAAGGGGCAAAAGAGCCTACTGTTAAAGGCATTGACCTCTTCATCAAAGACAAAGAGTTTGTCGTTCTAGTTGGTGGATCAGGATGCGGTAAAAGTACTAGTTTACGTATGATTGCCGGTCTTGAAGACATAACTGGCGGCGAAATCAAGATTGGTGACACAGTTGTTAATAACTTGCCTCCAAAAGATCGTGATATTGCTATGGTTTTCCAAAACTATGCACTTTATCCGCACATGACCGTTAGAGAAAACCTCTCTTTTGGTCTGAAACTTCGCAAGCTTCCTCAGGACGAAATAGATAAACGTGTTGACGAAGCAGCAAAGATGCTGGAAATATCAGATTATCTTGAAAGACTTCCAAAGCAGTTGTCTGGTGGTCAGCGTCAGCGTGTTGCTCTTGGTAGAACAATCGTTCGTGAACCAAAGGTTTTCCTTATGGACGAACCACTTTCTAACCTTGATGCTAAATTACGCGTTCAGATGCGTGCTGTTATTAAGAAGCTTCATCAGCGCTTAAAAACAACCTTTGTTTATGTTACACATGACCAGGTTGAAGCTATGACAATGGCTGACAGAATCGTTATTCTGCACCAGGGTATTATACAGCAGTATGATGTTCCTTCTGTCATTTATGAAAGACCAGCCAACGTATTTGTTGCACAGTTTATTGGTTCACCGCCAATGAATGTTATGGATATCAAGAAGACTGACAAAGGCATGACTTTATTGCCAGGCAACGGTTCAGATGGAAAGATTGACTGGGAAATCAAGCTTGCTGATTACTTCAAGAACGATTTTGAAGAAGATATGAGAATAGGTATTAGACCAGAACATATTCTTATTGATGATCAGGCAAAAGATGTTCCTTGTCTCAAGGTTCCTTGTAAAGTAGATTTGATGGAACCGATGGGCGCAGAAACCTATCTCTATCTGGAATGTAATGGCTTGAGTATCAACGCAAGAGTTGCTCCGACAGTAAAAGTTGAAGTAGGTCAGAAGGTAACTGCAAATATTCCTATAGATAAGTTCCACCTCTTCAAGAAGTCTGATACAACAAGAATCGGACGAAAAGGTGAAGTTGAACTGAAAAAAGAATAATTCTTTGCATTAAAAACTCTCCTCGTGATAATTAGGTCTCGAGGAGAGTTTTACTAATTAAGACATATTTATACTCTTATTGGTTTATTGTTAAATTTGGTTGGTGGACTATGGTTAAACCTGTAAAAATAATATTGCCACTAGTTTCTATTTTGGCATTAGTGCTATTTATAGCAACTGGTTGCTGCGATTCTGGAAAAACTTCTGTTGATAATAGTTCTGATGGCAAAATAGTATTGGAATTCTGGAATACAATGGAAGGCAGAGAAGCTGCCATTATGCCGGAAGTGTTAAAGGCGTTCCATCAGAAATATCCTGATATTTCAGTAAAAGAAGTTAGTGTAGATTTTTACGGAGCCAGAGAAAAATTCATCAAAGAAGCTTCTGAAGGGAAGGGACCAGATTTAATAAGAACAGACAGATTTTGGCTTGCTACTTTTGTTAACAAAGGTCTTTTGTCAGAAATAAAGGAAACCGAAATCACAGAAGAGCTTGCCGATATGGTTCCTGTAGCAAGAGATTTTGTTACTCTTGATAAGAAAATATGGGCTATTCCCATATCTGTAGACAGTCTTGCCATGTTTTATAACAAGGCTCATTTCAGAGAAAAGTCACTTCCGGTACCAAAGGATTTAGACGAATTCGCTAACGCATGTGAAAAGCTTACCGATTCAGCCAATGACAGATATGGATTTTTTATTTATCCAAACGGTTGGTATTTTGAACCTTTCTTCTTTGGTTTTGGAGGGCAATATTTTGATCCGGAAGGAAAGCTTTTCATAAAGTCAGACGCAGGAAGAAAAGCAATGGAATATTTGCTTCACTTGAAGTCTGAGCTTAAAGTTGTTCCTCCAATGCAGTATTCAACAAAACTTTATGGAACAATGATTAAGAGTTTTTCTAGTGGTCAGACCAGCATTATTTTTACCGGTCCCTGGGCTATAAGAGACATTATTGCTGGACCTGCTTTCAGAGATAACAATGCAAACTTAGGTGTTGAACAGATTCCTGCAGGTCCAAGAGGAACCTTCTCGCCAATCGGCTGCCAGTCTATTGCGATTTCCAGCAAGTCAAAACAAAGAGATGCTGCATTAAAATTCGCGAAATTTATGTTTGATTTTGATATCCAAAAGAATTTTACAATGGCAAATTATGGGCTTCCTGCAAGAAGAAAGGTTTTTGCAGCTCAAGAACTTAAGAAAGACCCTTATTTGCAGACCTTCATAAGACAGCTTCAAATGAGCTGCAAGGCTTATACACACCCCAATCAGGGTGATATTTATGAACCGCTTGGTGATAAGATTGTCAAGGTTCTTAATGGTGATTTAACTGTTGAATATGCTCTTTCAGATATAGAAACAGAATGGAAAGTAGCTCATCCTTGACTTGGTTATATTTAGATGGAACACCTTAATATTAATGTATATCTAATTGTAGCATTGATAGGTGGTATAGTTGATTTAGATTCTACTGCCGTTATACAGTGCATGATTTCTCAACCTATAGTTGCTGCACCTTTAACAGGTCTGATATTAGGTAGTATGCTGGGAGATTACGCTGCAGGGCTTCAATTAGGACTAATGGTAGGTGTTATTCTCCAACTTGTCTGGATAGAAAAATTACCTTTGGGAATGAATGTTCCACCAGATGCTGCCTTGGCTTCAGTTTTATCAGTAGCTTTGGGTTTCTGTGCGGGTCATAATTATTCCAGCTATGCAGAAAGAGAAGTTTGTTATACTGTCGGTCTTCTTATCTCGGTTGGTTTAGGCTTGCTAGGCAGAAGTCTAGACATGTTTGTAAGAAGGTTGAATACGAATATTGATTCCTGGGTCAATCAGAAGATTGAAGACAACAATTTTGATTCCATAAGATTAGGCCATTTAATTGGCAGTTTTACGACATTTACAAAGGCTTTTATATTTTGTTTTCTGGTTATATGGTTTGGGGTTGAACCTCTCAAATATTTTACCAAAATGATGAATATTGCTCAAAGCGGTGGCTTTATTGTAGTTCAAGGGCTTTTACCTGCTGTTGGGTTTTCTGTTTTAGCAAGTATGTGTTTAAAGAGTAAAACAGAGATAATATATTTTATTGGCGGAATCATACTTTTTACTTTGTTGCCGTCTAAAATCTGGATAGGCATTATAGCTTCCTTTATGGTTATGCTTAGTTACTATAGTAAGACTAAAAATCGCAAGAAAGGGAAAAAATGACTCTATCAAGGTGGCTATTATTTAAAATTGCTGTGAGAAGCTTTTTATTGCAAGCTTCTTGGAATTATCGCGGCATGATGAGTATGGGTTTTCTGTACTCAATAGCACCTGGTTTAGACTGCATTTATGATGATAAAAAGGCGCGTGAATTAGCTTATATGCGCCATTTTGAATATTTTAATACGAATCCTTATTTTTCTTCTATTGTTATGGGCGTAACTCTTGCTCTAGAAGAAAAATATAAAAGTGGAGACAAGCTTGTTAATCCTGAAGTGATACATAATACCAAAGATGCTTTAATGACTTCGCTGGCTGGTATTGGTGACGGACTATTCTGGGATAGCTGGCGGCCATTTGTTGCTACATTGGCTATTGTGTTTGCTGCTGGAAATTATAAGTTGACTCCATTTATCTTTCTTGTTTTGTATAATATACCTCATTTATATTTCAGATTTGCTGGAATATATTGGGGATATGATGAAGGCATGAATGTCAGTAAAAAGTTAAGGCAGTTCATGTTCCCACAAATAAGACAAACTTTAAGAATGGGAACCTTGGCACTGCTTGCCTACTTAATACCTAATCATGTCAATCTTCATACCCCGTTTTTGTTGGCCAATCTTAGATTGGAACTGTTCTATTTTGGAGAAAAGGTAGTTCAGGGATTAGGAGCATTGGTTCTTGTTGCTTTAGGCACTATTGCCTATAGACAGGAAGTTAATGTATTGCTAATCTCTTTTCTGCTTCTAATTTTTGCCCTAGTGTTTTATCATTGGGGAATACTTATATAAGGACCTAAGAATGAAACGAAAAGAAGTTGAAATTAAAAACAAACTTGGGTTACACGCTAGACCGGCTTCATTATTAGTTAAGCTGGCTGGTAAATATTCCTCTGAAATTGACTTGATTAAAGAGGACACAGAAGTAAACGCCAAGAGTATACTTGGAGTTATGATGCTTGCGGCTGGTCCAGGTCAAAAGCTTACTATAACTGCTGAAGGTAGTGACGAAGTTGAAGCTGTTGAAGCTTTAGCTGCTCTTATTGATAGCGGTTTTGGTGAGGAACTGGTTTAATGGTCAAAAAATTGCAAAATCAAAGCTTTGAAGCTGGTATTATAGGGTCATGCGGAACATGCGTTGCCCATTGCTACGTTTTTAAAAAACGTATTGAAGTTGAACGCCGTTCAATTACAGAAGCTCAGATTCCAGAAGAAATTCAGAGACTTGATTTTGCAATTAAAAAGACTGCCGATGATATTCAAAACTTTCGCAAGAGAGCTGAAGAACGTCACGGCGAAAAATACGCTGCTATATTTGATTCCCATCTGTTAATGCTGGAAGACCCGCAATTCAGACCAAGACTTATTGCTAGAATAGAAAAAGATAAGATTAATGTCGAAAGTGCGGTTAGAGAAAGAATTGATGAAATTCATAAAAGTTTTTCAGCAATAGCGGACCCTTATTTAAGGGAAAGGGCAATAGATATTAAAGACGTTGGGGACCGACTTCTCAGGCATCTATTAGGATTAGATGGACCTGTGGAAGATGTAGACAGCAAGCCCTATGTTTTGGTGGCTCAAGAAGTTACACCTAGTGAACTTCTTGATTTCGCCAGAGGTGAACTCAGAGGTATTTGTCTTGATACTGGCGGAGCAACATCACATGTAGCCATACTTTCTGATGCGTTAGGAATCCCATCTGTTTTCGGGCTTAACGATTTTTCAGAAAAAGTAAATACTGGTGATATTTTGATTATAGACACCAGAAAGTCTCCGAAGATAATAGTGAATCCAAAGTCAGAAGTTATCACCGCTTTTGAAATGACTTTAAACAATGACAATACCTCGTTAAAGAAATCGGAAATAACAGCAGACGGGGTTGAATTACACATTGGTGCAAATTTAGCCAGGGCAGAAGAAGTTGCAACTCTTCAAAAACTAGATGTTAAGCATATAAGTCTTTTCAGAAGCGAATTTGTTTTTATGGAAAGTCTGGATTCCCCGTCTGAAAAATACCAGACAGAAGTTTATACAGAATTAGTTAAAGGTGTGCCTGGAACAGTTGTTTTAAGAACTGTTGATGTCGGCTCTGATAAGCCGTTGAAGTATCTGCCTTTAAATGAAGAAAACAATCCTGCCATGGGGTTCAGATCTGTTAGATTATCTCTTTCTAGACCTGATGTTTTAGAACCCCAATTAAGAGCAATGATTAAAGCTGCTCAGTATGGCAATTGCAGAATAATTTTCCCAATGGTTTCTGTATCATCAGAATTAAAGAAGATTTCAGAGCTGTTTAATAAAATTGTTGAAGAAATAAAACCTGAAAAAATTCCTGAATGGGGAATAATGCTTGAAGTTCCGTCTGCTGCTTTTATGCTTGATGAGATAGCAAAATATACAAAATATATCAGCATTGGAACCAATGATTTAATGCAGTTCTTCTATGCAATAGACAGAACAAATGAAAAGCTTTCTGGTTACGCAGATTATCTTTCTATGCCTTTTATGAAATTTATGAATCAATGCGTTAGTGAAGCTCTTAAACTCAATATAAAAGTTGGAGTCTGCGGGGAAATGGCTTCAGATCCGGCTGGCTTTATTGCTTTACTTGGTATTGGCGTTCAGGAATTTGGAATGAGGCCTGCTGTAATCGAGAAAATGCGTGAAATTATTCCAAATTTGAATAAAAAGAATATTACCGGTTTTATTAAGAATATTTTAAATCGCAAGGAACTGGTTAATATTCGGCAGTTGATTGAATTGACTTATTTGTAACCGAAAGGGATATTATGAAACATTCATATAAAGTAATAGGTGTTGTGCCTGCCCGTATGGCTTCTACAAGACTTCCAAGAAAGATGTTGGCTGATTTGCACGGTAAGCCTTTGATTGTTAGGACTGCTGAAGCTGCGATGAACAGCGATGCTTTTGATGAAGTTATGGTTGCAACTGATTCTCAGGAAATAGTTGATGCTGTTGAAAAAGCTGGTTTCAAGGCTTTTCTAACAGACCCGAATCTTCCATCTGGAACTTGTAGAATAGGTGAAGTCGCCAAGATTACTGACGCTGATGTTTATGTTAACGTTCAGGGCGACGAGCCAATGATAGATGGGGAAGGTTTAAGACGAGTAGCTGCAGTTTTTGCTGATTCGGCAGTAGAAATGGCGACCCTTTCTTTCCCTCTAAGAAAAGAAGACGAAAACAATCCTAATGCTGTAAAACTTGTAACCGACGAAAAAGGTGACGCTTTATATTTTTCTAGAAGTTTGTTGCCATACCCTAGAAACCATGAGGGTTTTGCTCCACTCAAGCATATAGGAGTTTACGGGTACAGAAAAGAAACTTTGCTGAAGCTTATTAATTTGCCTGCTTGCAGTTTGGAAAAAATCGAAAGCTTAGAACAGCTTAGAGCTCTTTATTACGGAATAAAAATTCGAGTTTTGCCTGCTGCAAAAGAATCAACAGGAGTAGATACTCAGGCTGATTTGGACAGAGTTAGAGAATTGATGGGTAAAAAATGAGTTGTGATAAAGCTATTAATAAAGGCTTAGATAATGAAAGATAAAAAAGTATTAATAATAGTTGGCGTAGTAGTTATTTTGACGGGAATTATTATCTTTTCTTTAAAAGATAAATTATATTATTCAAGTCTGGTTAACAGCGAAAGCTTTAAAAACAGTGACGCAAAAACTAAATATGATTTATTAGAAAACAAAGACTTTAGAGATAGCTGTAGCGAAGAAACTGTAGCAAAAGTAGTAGATTCTTTGACAGACACAATTCTGGCAGGGAATGACCCATATGATAAAGTTGATTTATTCAGTAATCCTGATTTTATGCACTTTAGCACTGATGGAAAAAGAAATCAGCTAATAAAGTCAATATTAGATACGCCCAACATTCCTGATGATTTATTAATAAAGTTTCTTTTTAAAGATTGCAGAACAACAGATTATAAGTTAGTCGTAGAGCATATTAAAAGTAAAAAAATAGTTTTGTCTGCAAAAGTAAATGAAACAGTTAAAAGTAATATTAGATTGATGAGTAATGATTCTGATAAAGAATTGTGGCTAGGAATAGTCCAATCAAATACAACCGATTTGCAACAATCTATTCAAAGTAGGTTTGATGATTTAATAGCTGGTTCTGATTTAAATAAAAAAATAGAATTTATTAGAACTGCTGACTATGCTAAATATTTGTCTAAGGAACAGAAAGAAAAACTCATAGATTCAATTCTTGATGATAAATTAGATGAAGAAAAGACTGTTTATATATTATTTGATGTGTGTTCTCCAGAGGATTTTGAATTATTTGGTGAAAGAATTTTAAAAAATAGATATTTGATTGAAACAAATACTATAAAAAAGATTAGGGCAAAGATGGAACTATATGCTTATAAATCAAATGTTTGGCCAGAAATTTTTATTAAAGATAGAGCAGTAAAAGAACAAAAGGTTAATGCTTTAACTAAGCAAGTTATAGAAAAAAATTCACTAGAAGAGATGATTGATTTATATGCTACACCAGAATTTTTAAGTTATGCTCCTAGAGATACTAAGGAGAAATTAATTGATTCTATGAGTAGTAGTTCAAACTTGACGGTTGAGTTGAGAGAGAAACTGAGAAAATTTTTCTTTGAAAAAATAGATAAAGATGAATTTATGTTTATCAGCAATAGGATTGCTAAAACAGGCTGTAGTTGGGATCCAAGAACAATAGTTGATATTAGAAATACAATATATAGAAATAGATATGATATAAAAGTTTGGGATAGAATTGATGAAGCCAATAAGAAAAGAAGAAATAAAGAATCTAATGAGTTAATTGAGAATATTAAAAATGCTAAGACTTTTGAAGAAAAGTTAACGCTTTTTAAAAATGGAAATATAAGATTTTCAGACAAAAATGCCAGAGAAGAAGTAATAGACTCTTTGATGGAAAATATTTTAACAACCAAAACTTGTAGAGAAAAATATGAATTTTATTCTATTCCTAACTTTAAATTTGCATCTAAAGAAACAAGAGAAAAATTGATTGTTGCAATCGTTGATTCGCCTGATTGTGATGAAGGTGCGCTAAGATGGTATCTTCCACTGTTTACGGGAAGTGAAAGAAAAGTTGCTGTCTATCGTCTGGCTGAAAATGGATTTGTTTTAACCAATTATTTAATTGCTACAATGGAAACATTTGATATGTTTTCAAATATTGATAAATACGCTATTGATAAGTTATTTAAAAATAATCCAATAGCTAAGAGACAGATTATAGTTCAGGCAAAAGAACGTATTCAATATAATTCTTATACTAAATTTATGAAAATAGTTGATAGATTTATAGATTATTTGAAGATAGATAAAGAAACAGAATTATATAAGGATTTAGGTCTTTTAAAAGAACTGATTGAAACAAAGAGACCAAAATATAATGAAGAACCACAATTGGTTAATACTACATTTCCTGATTTAAAGAATAAATTAATGGAGCATTTCAATAAGGTTCAGCTTGAATACGAAGAAGAAATCAAGAATTCTTCTTTTGCCAAAGATTTCAAACCAGAAACCGAAAAGAAGAAAATCAAGAAATAATAGTAGATTTATTATTTCTTGATTTAAAACTATTTATTGTTCGAATTTAGAATAGCAGTGGTGGAATGACCTGCTAAAAGAGGAATTATAACGACTTTTCCACCATGACTTGTTACCCAGTCAGCTCCAACTACTGTTCCTGGGGTGTAGTCTCCACCTTTTATAAGAATATTAGGAGTTAGAGCTTCAATTAATTCTTTGGGAGTGTCTTCATCAAAGCCGATTACATAGTCTACTGCTTCAAGAGCTGCTAAGACATTTGCTCTGTCTTCAAATTTGTGGTAAGGGCGGCTTTCACCTTTCAGACGTTTTATTGATGCATCTGAATTAAGTCCTACAATAAGCAGTTCGCCTTGTTTACGGCATTCATTGAGAATGTAAACATGACCTGGATGAAGTATATCGAAGCATCCGTTGGTAAATACTGATTTATAGCCTTTAATAGCTTCGGCTAAGGTTTTTATTTCATCACCGCTGATTATTTTTTTACTTGGTAGGGCAGGGGAAGCTGCTTTATTGAATATTTCATCTTCAATAGCACGACAAAGACTATGGATTAAAATACTGTGTATTTCTTGTATTCTTGGGGTTTTAGTTGAACCCGAGCGCATAGTTACATCGGCAATAGCAGAAAGTTTTGAGTCTTTGCTGCCAGTCAATGCTATTGTGGATATATTCATTTCTTTGGCAACTTTGAAAGCTTCGACGATATTGGCTGAATTACCGCTTGTTGAGATTCCTATTAATACGTCGCCTTTTTTCCCAAAGCCTGAAACCTGTCTTGCAAAGACTTTTTCATAGCCATAATCATTGGAAATTGCTGTAAAAGTTGCTGATGGAGTGCAAAGTGATATACAGGGAAGTGATGGACGGTCATAACCGAATCGGCCTACTATTTCTCCAGCCATATGTTCAGCATCAGAAGCGGAACCGCCGTTTCCACAAATTAATATGGTATTGCCATTTTTTAAACAGTTAACAGAAATCAGGGCTGCTTTTTCAAAGTTTTCAGCCAAGTTAGAAAACTTTGAACTGTTGATAACCATCTTAAGAGCTTGTAAATCATCTAAGAAATAATGCTTCATCTTTATTAAACCTTATAGTTTGCTGCGGTCAAAGTGGGAAAGAACCTGTTCCTGGGTAGCAGCTGCTGTTCCAACGATTCCAACAACAACACCAGCAGCAAGATTTGCAACTTCAGCAGATTGAATCATATTGCAACCAGAAGCTAGCCCTAGACTGAATGTGCTTATAACAGTATCACCAGCACCAGTAACATCGAAAACCTTAATTGCTCTAGTAGGAATAGTTATTGGATCTTTGCCTTTTTCAAAAAGACTCATGCCTTTTTCACTTCTTGTTATAAGAATAGCATCAGAATGAGTCTGTTTAAGCAGGTCTACTCCGCCTTTCATTATGTCTTCGTCAGTTTCTAGAAGTCTGCCCAAGGCTTCCTGAGCTTCTTTTACATTTGGTGTAATAATTGTCTGTTTTTTATAGAAGGGGAAATTCTTTTGCCTTGGGTCTACGGCAATAAATTTGTTCTTTTTTCTGAATCTTGTAACAATTTCTTTGAAAAGGTCTTCAACGATTACGCCTTTGGCATAGTCAGAAACAATAACACCATCAAGTTCGTCTGACATATCAAGAATAACGTTTAGAATAGCTTTCTGGCGTTCGTAGTCAATTGGTTCGGTATGTTCTCTGTCTACTCTCAGCATTTGCTGATTCTGACCAAGTATTCTAGTCTTGACTGAGGTTCTTCTGCCAGAATCAACAATCAGACCTTCTGTTCCTATACCATGACTCTGGAGCTCTTCTGTAAGTCTTCTGCCAGAACCATCGTCGCCAACTATTCCGAAAATATGCGCTTTTGCGCCCATTGCAACAACGTTAGAAGCAACGTTAGCAGCTCCACCAGGTCTCCATGTTTCTTTTTTTACTTGAACTACAGGAACTGGAGCTTCGGGAGAAATTCTATCAACTTTTCCCCAACAGAATTCATCTAGCATTACATCGCCTAAAATAGCGATACTTCTGCCTGTAAAACCTTTTAAAATTTTTTCTAACTCGTTGCGTTGCATTTGTTTGACCTTTCAATTATTTACTGCTTCAACTTATCATTATGACTCTTTGTAGTCAAGATTTTGATAGATAAATAACAACAATTCTAGAGTCTGATATAGTGCGGCAAGAGAATATAATAAACTAAATCATATGAGTTTAATGTTTGTTCAATACTATACTTAAGACGTATTCTTTCTCTTGCTTTGATACCCAAAGAGCAAAGATCTTTGTTGTCTGTTTCCATCATTTTTATAATTGCATCTGCCAACATTGATGGATTACTGGGCTCTACTATTAATCCTGCATCACCGACAATATTTCGGCTTTCTCCAACGTTAGTAGCTATGCATGGAGTGCCAACACTCATAGATTCCGCGATAACATTGGGGAAGGCTTCAGAACTTGATGAAGATACTAGAAAATCAGCGCCTGCCATTATTTTTTCTATATTAGACTGGTTGCCTAGCAAGATCAGATGATTTTTTATTGATGAATAATCTGGTAAAGAACATAATTGGCTGTTGTTCTTTTCTAACCCTTTCCCGCAAAGAATAAAAACTATATCTGGCTTCTTTTTTATAACATGTTTTATTGCCTGAAATAGAGTGGGGTAGTCTTTTTCAGGGCAATAACGTCCTACGTTAATAGCGATTTTATAATTATCAGGAATATTGAATCTGTTTTTTAAGTAAGTTTTGGTTTCACTTTTGTCTATATTGGGTAAAACAAACCCATTAGGAACAACCAGACTCTTTTTGTTGGAATAACCTATAGAAACATGCTTTTTTTTCGAAGTTTCTGAACAGTAGAGGGTGTAATTGTGTCTCATTTTGGAAATATAAGCACCTAAATAGGCAGATATTTTGGTTTTTATTGAACCGGCATTTGGGTTTTCATGTCTTATGCAATTAATTGTTGCTCTTTTTAAGAAAGGATAAATAAGGTTTATTAGATTATTGGAATGATAAAGCCATGTTTGAATTATAGTGGGATTAATTCTTCTAATTTGTTTTATAAGTTTTAAAACAGCATTTGTAGATATTAAATTGAAGATGTTCCTTGGAATAAATGCTGTTTCTACTTTTATTCCCGCTTTTATAAATTCTTCAGCTAATATGCCTGGTTCAAAAAGAGTTAAGACTCTATGTTCAACAAATTGGCTATTGAGTTTGGGAATAATCTTAAGCAAGTTTCTTTCAGTTCCGCCAACGTTTAAATCGCCAATTATATGTAATACAATTTCTTTATTATTGTCTTTGCCAACACAAGTGTTAGATAGTGTTTTATTATTTGAATTCTTTAAAACTCTTTCTGCTCGCAGTTTCCAAGTATAATTATTTTTTAGTAACTCAAAAGCATTATTTGATAATTTTTTTGTTAAATCCGGTTTACATAATATTTTTACAATAGAATTTTTCCACTCTGAAATATTGTTGTAATCAACTAATAGGGCAGTTTTTTTATCTTCTAAAATCTCTTTTATGGCAGGTAAATTTGACGCAATTATAGGTTTTTTACTTGCCATATATTCAAATATTTTTAGAGGTGACATCCAGTCAGAATAATTAATTTTTTTGTAATTTTCTGAATAAACTTCGTCGGAGAAAGGAGCTAACAATATACTACATTGAGATAAAAATTGAGGAATTTCTGAAGGTTTTAAAAAACCTTTGAAAAATAAATTATTTAATTTATTATTTTTTTGTAACTGCGCTATTTGTGCTGGTGAACCTCCTGCTATTGCAAAATTTAATTCTGGCATTAATTTTGCAATTTCAATTATTGTTTCAATGCCTTTCCCAGGATACAAGCTGCCAGCATAACCAATTAAAGGTTTTTCTATTTTTTTTGTTTCTTTTAAATATTTGTCTTCTATATCCGCTCCATCAGGGGCTAATAAAATTTTATTCGGATATTTTTTAAATATATCAAAATTTTTAAAATAATAATTATATAGTGCTTTATTTATTACTATAAGCCTTTTAAATTGCGGTTTTGAAAATAAATAGTATTCAAGTTGTTTTTTGCCTGATACTGGCGCAGTATGACTTTCATAAACTATAGGTTTATTTAGCTTCAAACAAGCTATTAAAGCGTATAAATTTCTTCCATAAATAATATCTGGATTAATATTTGAATTTTTTAATGCTTTTATTACTTTATAACTATATTCTAATCCGCCAAATAAGCGAATATTAGATGCAGAAATATGAAAAATATTAAAATTATTTTTTATTCCATAATAGTCTTTTATGCTGTTCATATCAGCATTATTGCTATTCCCTGATGATTTTGCAAATAAGGTGACATCATGACCTGATTCTGAAAAAGCATTACACATTTTCATTACTTGAATAGAATTGGCTTTTTTAGAAGGTATATAAGAATTTGAAAAATAGACTATTTTCATATTTCAGATGATTCCTTGCAATTATTGGCAGAAAGTATACAGAGTAAAATCGCTTGTATTGTCCACTGATTGCGCGTTAATAGAGCTAGTTCTTTACAGTTAAGCAGTATGGAAGAAATGAAAATTATAATAGCTGCGATAGCTATTTCCCCTAAATGATTACGTTGTTTAAAAGCAGAACAAATGCCCCAGATAAATGGATAAACCATAAAAGCTAATCCTATAAATCCTATTGCATAAATACTTCTTATCCAACCCACATCTGATAGTATATAAAATGCATTGGTTCTTCCATAATTACCTTTGCCAAACAAGGCTGTATTAAGGTCATTAGGAAGAAAATACATAGGAATTAAAAGTTCCAGAGCCTGACTTTTTAATTTGAAAGTTCTTATTATTTCCTGACATTTATATAAATTGCTAGATATGAATTTTGTTGGCAAATAATTATAAGCTAGAGCATAGATGATTGAGAAAGTGATAAGACATATAGATATTGTTTTGAAAAAACTGAATATATTCTTTTTTGAAAATTTAGAAATAGAGAGTTTTAAAATAATATATAGCGGAAGAAGTAAAATATATATAAATAAACCGCTTCTACCGCCTAAAATAGAAGAAATTAATATTAAAGGAAATGAGATAAAAATAAATATTTTTTTCGATATTTCTTTAACGTTGTTAAGAAGAAAGGGAGTTAACATAAGGCCAAATATTTGTAACAAAGAAGTTTGTGATAAACCATAAGTTAAACCGCAGATTCTGAAACCTTCTAAAAATGGGGAATTGGGGTTTGCGTAGTCTGCTGCATTGGTTATAGAATATATAAAAAGCCTCAGTGGTGCATAAGAATACATAGAGATCATTATTACAGCATGAATTATAATACTTGAATAAATGTGGAAACAAATCTTTTGTATTGGTTGTTTATACTGCTTTTTATAAAGGTTAAAGAGTGCGAAACAAGCTATAAGCATGATTAATGCTCTGCCTGAACGTAAAATTGGGGTTAAATCAGTTATTCCTGTGAGTAAAACTATTATAATCGAATATAGAACTAGTAAAGACAAAGCTAGGGTAGGGGTATTCTTTTTTAAAAAAGCAAATGGTTTGTAGATATAAAAGTATTGCACTGCAAGAACAGTTGCAGCAATTGCAGAAATATCAAGTATGAAATTGATTTTCCAACCGAAAATCAGGAAAAAGGTAATAATAAATAACATTGGGTTATTCTAACATACTTTATTAGGCTTGTCAGTTGGTATAACTTGATTTAAGTAATAATCAAGAGAGGACACTTTTCTTGATAATAAAATCATAATATGGTAGCATTAACAAGATGATATGTACTCTTAGGAGAATCTGATGCGTATTGGTAATTTGGGTTTTAAAACCATTCTGATTTCTTTTGTTATTATGCTTTTTACACTGGTTAATGAAGCCGGTTTGTATGCTTCTTCTATTGTAGAATTTACTGCTATTGGTAAGATTGAATCTATTTACAAAAATAGAGTTAGTATGAATATTCTTCATATTATAGCTTCTAATACTGAAAATCTGAATGTTGCTACTGGCAGTTGGATAAGTTTTGATATTCCTAAATCAAATTTCGATAAAAGCAGCCGCCGTGACAAACAGATTGAATACGGCTCAGTAGTTGAAGTTTCTTTGATTGGTAATGTTGCTACTGAATATGAAGTAGATGAAGACGATCAGGGCGATAAAAAGATTTCCACTTCAAGTTCTTCTGCTAATAACGTATTGCTTTGGACTGCTCAATCCTGCAAAAAGGTAAAGAATCCAAAAGATTATTTACCTGAAAGCGAAAAAGACAAATCTAAAAAAGGCAGAAAAAAGAATAAAAAAGAAAAAGAACCAGTTAAAATCTGGACACAGGAAGAAACTGTTCGTGGTGTCGTTCTTGTAAGAAATGATAAGGTTTATATAAAAGAAGAACGCTTAGGTAAAAGTGATAAAGGTCTTGAAGTTCTTTCAGAAGAATGGAACGATAAGCTTAAAGATTTACCTAATCAGAAAGTTGTTCTTCATGGTATCACTCATAGAACAAGTTTGGCTTCTGGAACAATGGAAGTTCATAATGCTTTGAAGGTTTATCCTAAGTAAGGGAGTTAAAAAGTGAGAAATAAAAGTATTGCGTTCTTATTGCTTTTTATAATTTCTTTGATGGCACTTACAGGTTGTAACGACTCCAAAAAAGACGATAAGCCTAAAGTATTTAGTTTTACTCGTTTTACAAAAGCAGAAGGCTTGGCTTATGAACATGTAACAAGTTTGGCCGCCTTAGGCGATAAAATTTATGCTGGAACAGACAAAGGCCTGTTTATTTACGACGGAACAAATTGGGGCATTCAAAATGCAAAGAATAACAATAAGCTCGGTTCAGACCTTATTGTTAATATACAGTCTCTAAATGGTAAAATCTGGATAGCTACCGATAATGGAGCTTGTTATTGTAATGGCAGTTCTTTCTATTCTGTTTATACTGGTGGCAGAGCTAGAGCTATTTCTGGTAACGCTACCGGAGCTGCAGTTGGAACAGCATATGGTGTAATCATAAACGGAAATAACACCGCATCAAATATAGGGCAGCACGAAATTTCCTATATGCTTTATGACAAAAAAGGAAATTTATGGGTTGGAACTAGAAAAGAAGGTGTTTTCAATCTTCAGAGCGGTATGGCAAGACAGTATAAAGGACCAGCAAAGACTATTATGGGATTTTCTCTTGTAGATGTACCTGCTAGCCCGGCCAATTGTAGATTACCTGGAAACTTGATTAAATCTATGATTCCGTATAAAGATATGATTGCTGTTGGAACTACAGGTGGTCTTTGTATAACTGATTTTACAAACTATTATGAATGTTATACTGCTAAACATAAAGAATTTTTCCAAAGAGGAAACAAGATTACAGATGAAGAAGTAGAAGGCAACAGCAAAATTCCAGGAAATAAAGTTCTTGCTCTTGCTGCTACCGACAATGATGAGTTGCTCTTTGTTGTTACCGACTTAGGTTTAGGTATTTTAAAAGACAAAGAATGGCTTGAAGTTGATAAAATAATTCCTGGTTTGCCCGATGGTCTTACATCTGTTGCTTGGAGCAATGGCGATTTATGGTTGGGTACAGAAGACGGTGTTTTAAAAGTCAGCAAGTTCTCTGATTATTTCGCTAATAAAGAAGAAAAATAATGAAATAAAGAAAAATATTGGTTGCCAGCAATTTTTATTGTTGGCAACTAGTATTTTAGATAACAAATAGAAAATATGACAAACAAATCTTATAAAAAATACTTTTATGTTTTCGCTGCAACTGCAGGTATGTTAGCTGTTTCTCAAATTCTTGATGCTGAGACTGCATCTAATACTGTTGAAATAATGGCTAAAACTGCTTCCAATGCATCAGATACTGCACTCGCATCTGGCTCTGCTGTATTAGACCAGCTTTTAGGCGGACAAGGAACTTACTGGCTGGCAACACTGGGTGGTGGTGGAATAGCTGGTTGGTGTGTCGGTTATACCCTGAAAAAGGTCGCAAAAGTTGTTGCTATATTCTTAGGAATTACTTTTATTACACTGCAATACTTAGCATATAAACATGTTATAACAGTTGACTGGACAAAAGTTCAGAATGCTGTCGACAAACAGCATTTAGAACAGTCTGCACAGGGTTTAATGTCGTTTTTGACTTACAATTTACCTTTTGCAGGTTCATTTTTAGTCGGTTTTTGGCTCGGTTTCAGAAAAGGCTGATGGGTTTGATTTCAGATGAATACGGCAGGTCTGAAAAAATCTGACCAGATAAAAGATTGGTTTGCCAAAGAAAGACTCAAACTAAGCGGAAAAGGCGTTTGGCTGCAGGGTGGTGAACCTAATACTTTAAATCCGCTTTTTTTTGATAAAGCTTCGCTAAAAGTTTTATTTGTCAGGCTTTCTTCTTATTCTGATGTGTCAGCGGGTATAACTCATCAATACCTCTATCAAATGGGGGCTTCTGTAGAAGATTGCTATATTGATATGGCCTTTTTGCCCCCAGAACATGACGAACAGCTCATGAAAGAAGCTGGTATTCCTCTTTTGGTTGGTACAACTTCAAAAGAGCCAGCAATGAATTTTGATGTAGTTGCCATCAGTAATTCTGTTTTGCAAGAGCTTGTCAATCTTCCAGCAATGTTAGAGTTTTCTGGAATTCCTCTTTCAAGAGAAGAACGGGCAGAAGCTAATGCTCCTATTATATTGCTTGGGGGTAGTAATTCCTGTACACATTCTATTCTTCATGGTGAAATAATAGAAAATGGTAAAAGCGGGCTTGTAGACGGGGTTCAGATGGGTGATGGAGAGCAGGTTTTTGCTCAGGCTCTTCGTCTGATTCGTGATAATAAAAAGCTTAGTAGAAAAGAATTAATGAAGCTTCTTAGAGATAGAGTTATAGGTTTTTACGAACCTTCATCTTATTCTCAGATTTTTGAAAAAGGCGAGCTGACAAAGATAAATTTCGAAGAGGGTTCTCCTTTTCCTGTTAAATCTTCTAAGACTGCTTGTTCTGAAAACTCTGAAACATTTACTGGCGGTCCTCTTCTTTATGAAGGAGCTGGAGCTTCTCATGTTATTGTGTCGGCTGGATGTCCTTCTTTTTGTTCATTTTGTAAAGAATCCTGGGAACAGAAGCCATATCGTGAAAACAGCTACCACAGAGTTTATGAATCAGCGTTAAAATTAAAAGCAAATTTGGGATTAAGTGAAATCGCATTAATGACCTTTAATGCCAATACATGCAGTGATGTATTCAGAATAATTTCTGAATTAGGCGACTGTTTTGACAGGGTTTCTATTAAGAGTCAGAGATTTGATGCTATTGTTAATGCCCCAGAACTTCTTGATTTGCAATTTGATGCAGGCAAAAGAACTTATACTTGCGCTATGGAAGGTATTAGTAATGCAATGAGAAGCTTGCTACAGAAAAACCTTGATGAAGAAACTATTTTGAAGGGCATAGACCTTTTGATGCAACGAAATATGCGCCAAATGAAGGTATTCCTGATTCTGACGGGCTATGAAACCCAAGAAGATATTAATGAATTTAAAGCTTTTCTTGATAAAATTGGAATAAAAACTCAGTCTGGCAAAAATAAACCTAAAATAACATTTTCTTTTGCTGTTCTTTTCAGATCTCCTCAGACACCTATGCAATTTGCTGGAAATCGAGCTGATTACAATAAGATGAAGGCAATGCTGAATGAGCTCTGTAAAATAATCAAAACAGCTGGTTATGAAGCTAGAATCAGTTCTGGTCCTGAAGACGCTTTAGTATCTGAATTTATAGCCTACTCTGATAGAAGATTTACAAAAGTATTGGTGGAAGCTTCGATAAAATATGGCGCCAGATACAGAGGAGAAATAGACTCTAAATTGCTTAAAATCTGGCAGAATCTTTTGGATAAATATAGCTTACCTTTGGTTTCCGAGCAGAATCGTTGTTTAGATAGTGTTTTGCCTTGGGATGATGTGGATACTGGTATTAGCAAAGAGTTTCTTTGGAGAACTTTTAATAATGTTAAAAATGGGAAAGAAATAAGAGCCTGTTTAAGTAAGCCTTGGGGTGATGCTCTTTGCGCTGGATGTGGAGCTTGCAAAACCCTCGAATATCGCGATAGACTTCATAAAATGGGCCCAGATCTGGCTAATAAAAAGGCTTTTGCTCCTAAGAACATAAAAAGATATACCAGTTGGTTCAGTTTTGAAATACCTGAAAAATGGGCTTTTTGCAGTCGAGAATTTATTAAGGCAGCTTTTGCACGTAGACTTATGCTTGATTCTGAAGAAATGACAAAAGCATTTTTGAAGGTTGAGCTTGTTGCTCCTGAAATTTTCTCTTACGGAAAGGCGATAGCGAAAGTTTCATTTGCCAAAGATGTTAAAGAAGTTAAATCCTTAGTTTACGATGATGATATCAGCAAAATAAAAAAAATCATGCCAAGCAAGAAAGAAGAAGAAACTTCTTTCCCTATAATTTTAGAAGTGTCAGAAATTATCGATAAAGTAGCATATTCTCGTGAAGTAGATAGTATTCTGACAAAGTATTCCCTTAAAAATCAGAAGCAGAGAGCTAATGGGTGGTTAAACTGGCAGATTAACTCAGGACAGGCTAAAAAAGCTGGTATTTCAAAAATTAGTTTAAATGAAGAAACTGGAACAATGCGCATGACGCTGATTAAAATGCCTGAACTATTTTTGCTGAACAAGCTTTCTTTGGACAAACCATTTTATGTTTGTTCTATCGGTGGCTAAGGATTATAATTAAAGTCTAGATTATGGCTTTGATTAGTTGTAAAATATAAGTTCGATAGAGATTCTTCGGAAGGGAAAAATAAATGGATAAGATTATTGATAGTTGCCCATTAAAACATTATGCTGCTAAATTTGTGATTAGAACAGCTTTGGGGGCTGCTGAAATAATCGAGAAAATCTATGCAACTGACTTCACTACTGAATATAAGCCTGGTGATGAGCCTGTTACTATTGCAGATAAACAGTCTGATACTTTTATAGTTTCGGCTTTGAAAAAGGAATACCCGAACGACCGTATTTTGAGCGAAGAACACGGTTTATTTACCCCAGAAAATGCTAATAATAAGACTTGGTTTATTGACCCTATCGATGGAACAAAGGAATTCATAGCTAAGAACGGTGAGTTCGCTACTCAGATAGGCTTAGCTGTTGATGAAAAGCTTGAATTTGGTCTGGTTTATCAGCCTATTGGCAAAAACCTTTATGTTGCTGCAAAGGGCGAAGGCTGTTGGTGGCATTCTGAAGAAAATGGCTGGAAAAAGCTTGAAGTAAAAGAACCTGATTTTAATAATCTCAGACTTGCTGTCAGTCGTTCTCACCCTTGCGGAATTGGACAGACTGTACATTCTGCTCTTAATGGGGCTTCTTTAGTAACTCATGGTGGGGTAGGTTTGAAGCTGATGGCAATAGCAAAGAATCAGGCTGATTATTATATTAACAATTCAAATAAAACCAAAGCCTGGGATGTGGCTGCTCCTGAAATATTATTTACTGAAGCTGGCGGTCTAATGAGCGACATTACAGGTGTTGATTTCTGTTATGACCCCACAAACTATAAACATAAACACGGTGTAATGGCTATTGCTAGCAAATCACTCTACGATAAGGTTCTTCCGATAACTCGCAAAGTCTACGAAGAATGAACCTCTGCTGGCTACGCCAGCAGCCCCCTCAGTCTCGCTAACGCTCGCCAGCTCCCCCACCGTTCGTTGGGGAGCTTTGCTTGGCTGCGTGATTGGTGATGAGTGGTGAGTGGGATAACAGTCAGAACAATAAAAACTATAGCTTTTCCATAACTTCCAGATATTTTTGGGCTAATACTTTGTAATCGTGATATTTCCTGACAAATTTTTGCCCTCTTTCCCCCATCAAATTACGTTCTTCTATTGAAGTATCCATCATCTTTATAATAGCATTAGCCAACGCATCAGAATCTTCAGCTGGGACAGAAATTCCACAGCCAGAATCTTTAACATGGTCATTACCTGCATTAATAGCTTGTATAATTGGTTTCCCGGATATCATGTAATCCATTATTTTGTTGGGGCTGATTCCATGTTTATATAGCTCCCAGACGTTATTCCAGGTTATAAGAAGACAATCAAATCTTGGTAATAAATCAGGAATAGTTTCTTTGGGTATAAAATCATAAAAGATTATATTCTTTAAATTTTTATCTAAAGCTGATTTAATTAGCTTTTCTTTCTCTCTTCCTTTTCCTACAAGAATAAAGCTGGCTCTAGTATTCTGAACTTTTTCGGCAGCTTCAATAATTGTATGAAGAGAATTGGCATGAGTGTGATTCCCAGCATATCCAAAGATAAAATTACCTTTAGATTTTTCCTGATTTATTAAATCATTTAATTTTTCTGGAATTTTAACGTTTTTATTCCATTCTTCTACACATATTCCATTTTCAACAAAATGAAGCTTTTTTAAGTCTAAGCCATGTTCTTTTACGTGCTCTGACACCTTAGGCAAAATGCTAACAACTGCATCACAATGCTTATAACAGTAGTTTTCTGCAAATTGCATTCCTAAAATAAAAGGATGTTTTTTGGACATATTACCTAGAATCATTGGTGATAAAGGCCATAAATCATGTATTTCGTATATTAGCTTGGCGTTAGATAACTTTGCTATATAATGGGCAGGAAAAATGTCGGCAGGGTAGGTTGATGAGGCAATGACTATTTGTGGCTTTAAGGTATTTACAATTAATTTGGAAAACTTGAATAATTGAAAAATAAACGAAGCAATATTAAATGCTCTTTTTATTCCATTGTCGTTGTATTTCAGGGTTTTTAGCCAGAGATAATTTATGCCGTCGATTTTTTCTAAAAGATAGTTTTTGTTTTCTGGAATATGAACTTGTACTGGTCTTCCATGGGCTTGATCTGAAGCTACAATAGTAACATAGTGACCATTCCTGGCCCATTCTCTTGCTAGATAGTATGGGCGGTAGGCCATGCCGTGGTATTTTGAACCAGCATAATGATTTATGAGAAGAATGTTCATGTTTTTCCTTTTTTCAAAAAGGATTATAAATTTTGTTTGCATTATTAGCAAGTAAATTAGTTTCAATTCTCTGTGGGTCGGCAAAGCTAATATTATTGCATAAAAAGTGTAATTGGGTATAAAATACATTACTTGGTTTTGGAGATATACAATGCAGACTTTAATAGAAAAAATAAAGACTAAGACAGCTTGCTTAGGCGTTATTGGTCTAGGTTATATTGGTTTGCCCTTAGCAGTGGAAAAAGCCAAAGCTGGTTTTAAAACAATAGGCTTTGATATTCAGCAGAAAAAAGTGAATTTATTAAATAAAGGGCAGAATTATATAGGCGATGTAGTAAGCGAAGAATTAGAGTCTGTTATAAAAAACGGAATGTTTAGAGCAACTTTGGATTTTAGTCTGGTTGCTTCTTGTGATTCTGTCTGCATTTGTGTACCTACACCTTTAGATTCTCATCAGGAACCAGATATTAGTTATGTTAAACAAGCTGCCGAAAGCCTTGTTCCATATATGCATAAGCATATGCTTGTTGTTCTTGAATCTACTACTTATCCTGGTACAACTGAAGAGCTTGTCAAACCTATATTAGAAAAGTCTGGACTTGTTTGCGGAAAAGATTTTTATTTGGCTTTTTCGCCTGAAAGAGTAGACCCGGGTAATTCTGTGTTTAAAATAAAGAATACTCCTAAAATTGTGGGCGGTTGTACACCAGAAAGCACTGATGTTGCTGCAGTTATGTATCAGATGGTTCTCGATGCACCTGTTCATAAAGTTTCTTCACCTGCAGTAGCAGAAATGGAAAAGATATTAGAGAATATATACAGAAATATCAATATTGGTCTTGTTAATGAGCTGGCAATGCTTTGCGATAAAATGAATATTTCTATTTGGGAAGTTATAGATGCAGCTAAAACCAAGCCTTATGGCTTTCAGGCTTTTTACCCAGGACCAGGCTTAGGTGGGCATTGTATTCCATTAGATCCATATTATTTGTCTTGGAAAGCACGAGAATTTGGTTTCCATACTTCCATGATAGAAGCTTCTATGATGATTAATGATAAAATGCCAGAATATTGTGTAGATAGGATAGGGCGTATTCTTAATAAATTTAAGAAAGCTATGAATGGCTCTAAGGTGCTGGTTCTTGGAGTGGCTTATAAACAAGACATCGACGATTGTCGCGAAAGCCCTTCGATAAAACTTATTAGAGAATTGATCAAGGTTGGTGCAGAGGTCAGTTTCTATGACCCAAATATAAATTTTTTTAATGATAAGAACCTTTCTATGACTGGACTTAAGGAACTTACACCGGATGCAATAGAAAATAGCGATATAGTTGTCATTGCAACAGCTCATTCAAATGTAGATTATAAGTTTGTTCAATGTCATGCAAAAGCGATATTTGATACTAAAAATGTAATGAAAAATATATCCCCTAGGGACAATATCGAAGTCCTTTAAAACAAATTTGCAGACAATGTATTAGGAAGGTATTTTTATGAGCGGAATCAGCGGAATTGTTTATAAAAATCAGAAAGCAGAATATAAGGATATAAAAGCTATGAATGATTTAATCATTCATAGAGGCCCTGATGGTGAAGGTTTCTACTTAGATGATTTCTTGGCTTTGGGTCACCGAAGATTGATTGTTTCTGATTTATCTGATGAAGCTGCTCAACCAATGTATTATAAAGATTTGGTGATTGTTTTTGATGGTAGAATATATAATGCTGCTGAATTAAGAGATGAGTTATCTAATCTGGGATATACTTTTAAAACTGATTGTGAAACAGAAGTTTTGCTGGCGGCTTATGATTGCTGGGGACAAAGTTCTGTGTACAAACTCAATGGAATGTGGTCTTTTGCAATATATGATAAAAAGAATCAAATCTTGTTCTGCAGCCGCGATAGATTTGGAACAAGACCTTTTTATTATACTAGTTTAGGTGATAAATTTATATTTGGTTCAGAAATAAAACAGCTATTGCAATTTATGCCTTATAGAATAGCTGATAAAGCAATTCTTGCTGATTTCCTGGTTTGTGGCTTTACAAATCATACTGATAAAACTTTTTTTAAAAATATATATTGTTTAATGGGCGGGTATAACCTGATATTTGATTTAAAGAAGCATAGCTTCAAAATATATCAATATTATTTTGTTGATAATACAACTCCTAAAAAAATATCTATTGAAGATTTTAAAAAAGTATTTTTCCAAGCTGTTAAAACAGACTTCCCTTCAAATGTAAAAGTTGGAAGTTGTCTAAGCGGTGGGTTGGATAGTTCTAGCGTTGTTGCCGCTATCTCTGATTTAACTAAAAAGAATAATAAAAAAGATTTTGTGTGTATTCATGCAAAATCTACTGAAAATAGAACAGACGAAAGTAACTATGCTAAGCTTGTTGCTGAATCTAAAAATATAGATTTGAAACTTATAAAGCCTTCATTAGAAGATTTTATTAATAGTATTGATGAAGTTTGCTATATCCAGGAAGAGCCTTTTTTAGGTTTATCCATATTTATGCAGTATTTTGTTATGAAAGAGGCTAAAAAGAATAACTGCAAAGTTTTGTTTGATGGGCAGGGTTCTGACGGTTTGTTTGGAAATTCATACTATTATGTGCTTGGTTTATTGTCATTGCCGTTCTATTCTGCATTAAAAAGCCTGATAAAATATATAAAAAGTACGAAACTGCAAATATTAAGGTTAATAGTATGCTGTATATATTTTAGTAGTTTCCCTTTGTTAAATTTGAGACAGAGGTTGAAATATTCCTTTTTAAAGTCTGAATATTTACCTAATTTCGAATGGAACAAGAAAAAAGCACGAGCTTTTTCTTCTATTATCGAATTACAGCTATTGGAATTATATAATACCTGTTTGCCTGCTTTAATGCGTTATGATGATAAAAATTCGATGTGGCATTCAATTGAAACCAGATTTCCTTTCTTGGACAAGAGGTTATTGGAAACTATATTAGGCTTGGAAGACGATTATAAAGTTCATGACGGCTGGATAAAATATATATTGAGAAAAGCTTTGGAAAATGATTTGCCCAAAGAGGTTGTGTGGAGAAAAAGTAAATTTGGTTTCTATGCTCCTGAAAAATCCTGGCTGTCAGGTATTCATTCAATTATGATAAAGGGCATAGAAAGCAATAAAATACTAAAGAAAATGTTTAAGTATAATGTAAATTTGGAAAAGTTAGATAACTTAGTTTTATGGAGACTCTTTTCTATTTCCAAATGGATTGATATTTTTTCTGTTACTGATATCTCTTGAATGTAATAGCCATTGAAAGATTGTGTTGCGTAAACATTGATATTAGGTATAAAATTGGAACGAATTCTATATAAATGTATATATCAACTTTATTAGAAGACTAACCAGGGAAATATATGAAATATGCGCTGATAGGCTGCGGTAGAGTAGCTGAAAACCATATAAAAGCAGTAATAAACAACAAATTAGACTTTGTTGCTGCTTGTGATATTGAACCAGAAAAAATAAACAAGCTTTTTACAAAGACTGGTTTTCAAGATAGCACAAAGATAGCGAAATATTCTGATTATAAAAAAATGCTTAAGGAGCACCCTGAAATTGAATTGGTTGCAATTTCAACCAATAGCGGGAACCATGCTGAAATAGCTCTCGATTGCTTAGAATGCAATAAAAATCTGATTGTTGAGAAACCTCTTGCTATAAGCATGAAAGATGCAGATAAAATAGTAAAGCTAAGCAATGAAAAGGGCTTAGTTGTTTCTGTTTCCCACCAGAACCGTTTCAATTTGGCTATTCAAAAGCTGCGAAAAGCCATAGAATCTGGACGTTTTGGGAAAATCTCTCATAGCAGTGTTACTGTTCGTTGGAACAGAAATAAAAGCTATTATGAACAGGCTGATTGGCGCGGTACTTGGGCTGATGACGGCGGATGCATGATGAATCAATGTATTCATGCAATAGATTTATTGATATGGCTTATTGGTGATGAAGTCGAAAGCGTTTATGGGGTTACAAAGCGTCAATTTCATGATTATATTGAATGTGAAGACTTGGGCATGGCTATTTTGCAATTTAAGAATGGAATAGTTGCTAATATTGAAGGAACTACAAATATTTTCCCTGAAAACTTAGAAGAAAGTATCAGTATTTTTGGTGAAAAGGGTACTGTTAAAATTGGTGGAACTTCGGCTAACAACATTGAAATCTGGACTTTCGCTGATGAAAATAAATCAGATGAAATAAATAAAGGCTTGGAAGAGCCTACAAATAACATATATGGTAATGGTCACACCAGTCTATATGCTGATGTAATTGATTCTATCAAAAACCATAGAAAACCTTGTATTGATGCTTCTGCCGGTAGAAATGCTGTTGAAGTTGTTTTAGCTATATATAAATCATCATCTTTGGGTCAGGTCGTAAAACTTCCTATAACTGAATGTGTTACAACTGATTTTGCTGGAATGTTCTAGAAAATATGACTAATCAACTGGATGAGAATAGTATTGGCTCTAAACCCAAAGAATATATTTTTTATATTTTGATTTTTTGGTCTTCTTTGATTCTATTAGGTTTGTATTTTGCTAATAATACTCTATATTTAGATAAGGTCGGTGGAGTTTCTCTTGGGCTTCTTGTCACGATTTTCGGAGCTTTTGCCTTAGAATCTTTATTTATATTTATTAAGAAAAATAAGGATAATATTTTTATAAATAAGTCATTATTTTTTTTATATTACTTATATTATATATCTCTTTGCGTATAGTTATAGATATATCTGATATTGATTACTTGAGATCATTTTGGTTTTCTACTACCCTTGGTTGTTTGCTTTTTTATTTGTTAGGTGCTTTTATTGCCTGGGTAACAAAAGAAATTAATCTATGGTGCAATAAAAATAAATATTTAAGCAGATATAATTATTATTTAGGTTTTTTTTATATATTATGTAATTCTTTGTTAAATTTACATGTCTTTGTTAAACTCTTACCAAGAAGAAGACCAGTATTTTTTCTAATAGATAACTTTGGTTTTTATCAAAGACCAGGAAATTTTATTATTATTAATACTTTTTTAATCGCATACTGCTATTTTAATATTCAATCTAACAACAAAAAAAATTACCTTTTAGATTTTTTTTATTTCAGTTATTTTATAATAACAATTTTGTTGATACAATTTGTTGGTAGTAACAATGGCTTTTTGGGCGTGTTTGGAATTTTGTTCCTCTCTATTGTGTATAAATATTTTTTATTAAATGAAAATAAAAACGAACAGAAAGCATTTGTTAGTGAAGATAAACCAAAAATAATTAATAAATGTATTTTATCTTGTTTTAAAAAATTAGGATTAATTTCAGTTTGTTTATTTGTTATTTTATTTTTATTTTTTACAGCTTTTAGAAGTTTAATGCCACCTATTCGTATTTTACATTATAATCTTAATGAAGAATACAACCCTTTAGATGATAGACTTACAATGTTAAGAGAAAATTTTTCACCACAACTTTCTGTAAATCCAATAATGGGGAATATGGACGCTGATAATATAATTTCTGGAAAAGGAACTTATGTACATAGCTTTATTTTGTCTATGATGACACATATTGGAATTGTCGGGTTAATTTTATTCTTTCTTTATTTCTTTTCCGCTGTGTTTGAGTATTATAAAAGCTTGCATTACTCAAAGAATTATAAGTCATTTTATCTTAAATTATTTGTCTTTTTGATAACTATATTTATATTTCTTATGGCAAATATAGCTTCTTTCTTTTCCTGGAACCCAATCTGGTTCGTTTTAGGTTTTTCTTTCCCTGCTATTTATTACCAAAAGAATAGAATTAAAGATGATTGTACAAAGCTTGAATAATAATTGTTTCATTATGTTGACAATAGGATAGAATAAGTGAAAAAGGTAGTATCAATTCTAGTTTTAAATAATTTCACTCATGATAATAGAGTTTTAAATGAGAATATTTCTTTGACAAATAATGGTTATAAAACTGTTGTTGTGGCCCAATATGATAAGAATCTTCCTCTGAATGAATATATTTCTGGAATAGAAGTTTTTCGATTAAAATTATTAACCAAAAGTTGGCCTAAAAATATATTCTTTAAGATAATTAAGTACATAGAATTCATTGTTAGATTCCTGTTGCAGTTCAATGATGCAGATATTTATCATTGTAATGATTTAGAATCTTTACCATTAGGTTTTCTCGTTAAATTTTTATTCAATAGAAATGCAATAATTGTTTATGATGCTCATGAATATGAGATAGAACAAAGTGTTATTAACAAGTATCAAAGATTATTGTTTCATTTCCTGGAAGGGGTTCTAATAAAGCATGCAGACCTTGTAATTACTGTTAGCAACTCTATTGCTCAGGAATATGAAAGATTGTACAAAATCAATAAACCAAAAATAGTTTTGAATTGCCCTAGATATAATCCTATAGTAAAAAAGAACCTGCTTAGAGAAGAATTGGGTATTAGAGATGATCAGAAGATTTTCCTTTATCAAGGCGCTTTATCTGCACTTAGAGGTTTAAAGGAACTATTGGTTTGTTTTTCAAAAATGAATGATGATAAAAATGTAGTGGTCTTTATGGGTTATGGGCCCATGGAAGATGAAATAAAAAACTGCAAGTCTAAGAATGTTTTTTATCATAAGGCTGTAAGTCCTCAAGAGCTTCTTGACTATACTTCTTCTGCTGATTTCGGAGTCTTTATTTGTGGTAATATTTGTAAAAACTTTTACTATTGTTTACCCAATAAACTTTTTGAATATTTACATGCGGGTTTGCCTGTTATAGTTTCAGATTTATATGAACTTGGCGATTTTGTAAGACAGAATAAAGTTGGCTTGGTAAGCCGAGATACGTCTATTAGCAATATACAAAAAGCAATAGATGATGTATTATTGTTGAATTATAATGATATGTCTAAGAATGCATTAGAACTATCAAAAACTTTTTGTTGGGAAAACCAGGAAAGAGTTTTGATTTCTGAATACTCTAAACTTTAGCCAAACGGAATATTTACATGAGAAACGAATATACTTGGATTCCTCGATTTAAATATGAATTAACAGAAAATGATTCATATAAAGTTTGGCTAAGCGGAGTTTTTTGTTACGATGAAGCTTCTGATATATTGGAAACAGCTAAGATTCTTTGTCGTGGGAACCTTGATTTTAATAAGATTCATGGCTTTTTTAGATTGATAGTTTTAGATAAATCAAAGAATAGTTATATTCTTGTAGGCGATAATTCAGGAAGCCAGTATTTTTATTTTGATGAATCAAATAAGAAATTTTCAGATAGTTTTATTGCATTAAGAAAGCAGATAAATAAATTAACATTAGATTATTCTGCTATTTCCGAATTATTCACTCTAGGGGCAATACTAGGCGAAGATACTATAGTTAAAGAAATAAAAAAAACAGATTCAAATTATTATTTTATAGTAGAAAATAATTGTATTAAAAAACTTTCTAAGAAATTAGTTCCTTTTAATAAATTAAATAAATACGATAATTCTTTCGGACAAATAATGCGAAAGCTTTTGAGTAAAGTTAAGCAAAATAATATTGGAACGGTTCTGACAGGAGGTACCGATTCTAGAGTTGTTTTATCTTTTTTGCATTATGCTGATATTGAACCAGAATTATTCTTGACTGGTCGTAAAGGAAATCCGGATGTACCTATTGCTGAAAATATTGCCGACAAGCTTGATTTAAAATTAGAAATAATAGACCCCGATTATGTGAATGATGATAAGTTGAAAACAGCTTATTTCTTCTTAGATGGTGCTTATGATGCGGTTCTTGCATATAGACATTATTTAAAATCAAAATCTGTTGTTCAAAGAAATATTTTATATGAGTTTGGCGGGCTCGGGGGAGAGTTTTATAAAAATGATACCTGCCATCCAATAATTTATGGCTTAAGAGGGTATAAATCTCATTTTTATTATTACGAGACTATTTTAAAAAGAAATATAAAGCATTTATCTTGGCTTGGAAAAGATTTAATTGCTGGGTTTGAAAGCGATTACACGAAATTATTTGATATTTCAAAGTTATCAGAAGATGAACCAGTATTTTTATCAAAGTGTAATAGAGTCTTTTTTGAATTGTTGAAAGCAAGAGGTGGTTCTATTACTAACGGTTATTCTTCTGTTTGCTGTAAGGTTGACCCGTTAATGGATAGAAATCTTATAGCAGTTTCTTCTCAAACTAGTCCTTTAAGACATGATTTTAAATTATGGCAGAAAAAGTTGATTGATAAATACTGCAAAAAAATAGCGAATATAAGAACAGATCAAGGTTATACCTGCTCATTAAAATTTAAATATTTATTGTTAGATGTATTTAAGCAGTTTTTATTTAATTTCAAAAGGTTGATTTCTAAAATTAAAAGAAATTACGGCTTAAAGATACAGAATATTTGGGATATGGACTATATTAATGCAAAACAGACAAATTATTGGAAAAAATCATTTGAATTTTGCAAGGCTAATGGAATAATAGACAAAAACGCAAAAGAATCTGATATTCCTGTTAATATGATTGGTAATATAATATTAATTGGTATGACATTTGATAACAATTTGTTTAAATAGGTTAAAGAGATAATTAAATGGGAAAAGCTAAAATAGTTCATCTGACTTCTGCTCATCCACGTTATGATATCAGGATTTTTTTGAAGATGTGCCAGTCTTTAGCTAACGCTGATTATAATGTTAATTTGGTTGTTGCTGATGGAAAAGGCTTTGAAGTTAAAAATAACGTGAAAATATATGATGTGGGTAAGCCTCTAAAAAGACTTGAAAGAATGTTTAAATCAAGTATGATGGTTTATAAAAGGGCTTTGCAATTAAATGGAGACATATATCATCTTCATGACCCAGAATTATTGCCATATGCATATTTGTTGAAGCTTAAAGGTAAGAAAGTAATTTTTGATTCTCACGAAGATACTCCTCGACAGATACTTTCAAAACCATATTTAAATAAAAACCTTTTAATTATTATATCTTTTATTTATGAACTATTAGAAAAATTCATTTGCAGCCGCTTAAATTGCGTTGTTACAGCCACTCCATACATCAGAGGTATTTTCTCAAAATATAATCCAAATTCTATTGATATTAATAATTATCCAATTCTTGGTGAACTTGAAAGTTCTGATGAAATTACTAAAAAGAATCAGGTTTGCTATGTTGGCGGTATAAAGCCGATAAGAGGTATTTATAAATTAGTAGAAGCGATGAATTATGTAAAAAATGATGTTAAACTTTGCTTGGCTGGTGATTTTGTTGATGGTGTTAATTTAGAAAAGCTCAGCAAATTTGGAAATCTTGAAAAAATCGAGTTTAAAGGTTTCTTGAATAGAACTCAGGTTCAAAAACTGCTGAATGAGTCACTCGCTGGTATTGTAACTTTTTTACCTGCTTCAAATCATATTAATGCTCAGCCCAACAAGATGTTTGAGTATATGTCGGCAAGCTTACCAGTTATCGCTTCCGATTTCCCTTTATGGAAAGAAATAATTGAGTACAATAAATGCGGAATTTGTGTAAATCCTCAAGATCCAAAAAAGATTGCTGAATCTATTGATTATTTGTTTGAACATCATAATGAAGCGATTATAATGGGGAAAAATGGCAAGAAAGCTGTTTATGAGAAATATAATTGGGATACGGAAGTTAAAAAGCTGTTAAATCTTTATGAGACAGGGTTAAAGCAATGAAACTATTAACGATAGTAGGTGCCAGACCTCAGTTTATAAAAGCTGCTGTCGTGAGCAGAGCTATTGCATCTTATAATCAGACTGCTTCCAATAGAATAGAGGAAATTATTATACACACTGGTCAGCACTATGATTCGAATATGTCTGATATTTTCTTTGAAGAAATGGATATTCCGAAGCCCCATTACAATCTAGGTGTGGGGTCTGGAAATCATGGTGAGCAGACTAGCAGAATGCTGATTGAGTTAGAAAAGCTTCTTATTAAAGAAAAACCAGATATGGTTCTGGTTTATGGCGATACAAACTCAACTTTGGCTGGGGCTCTAGCCGCTTCTAAACTGCATATTCCCATAGCTCATGTTGAAGCAGGTTTACGCTCTTTTAACAGAGATATGCCAGAAGAAATAAATAGAATTTTTACAGACCATGTTTCTGACATTCTGTTTTGTCCTACTGATACGGCAGTAGAAAACTTGAAAAATGAGGGTATTCCTAATAAAAACATCAAATCTAAGGTTATAAAAACTGGCGATGTTATGCTAGATGCTGCTGTTTATTATTCTAAGATTTCTACCGATAAATGGCTGAAAGAAAATAATCTGAATGCTGGTAATTATATTTTGGCAACAGTTCATAGAGCTGAGAATACAGACTCTGCGGAACGCCTTTCTAATATTATTGATGCTTTGGCTAAGCTTTCTGATAATTATTACCAGGTAGTTTTCCCTATGCATCCGAGAACAAAGAATATTATTGCTTCTGATGAGAAAATAAAAAATAAATTGAAAAACAGCAGTATAAAGGTTGTTCAGCCTATTGGTTATATTGATATGATTACTGCAGAAAAGAACTGCAGGCTGATTATGACCGATTCTGGCGGTATGCAAAAAGAGGCTTTTTTTCATAAAAAACTTTGCATTACTTTAAGGACTGAAACAGAGTGGGTTGAACTTGTTAATTCCGGTTGGAACGGGCTGACTTCATTAGATTCTGATAAGATAATCGATTCTGTTGAGCAGATGCTTAAAGTTGATTCTTCTAAATTGGCTTATCCTGATTTATTTGGTGACGGTAGGGCAGGGGAGCAGATTGTTCTTAAACTTGCTGATTTTATAAATTATACTAGGTGTTAAAAATGTCTGATGAAAAAAAATACTTTGTTCATGAATCTTCTTACATTGATAATAACGTTGAAATAGGCGAAGGTACTAAAATTTGGCATTTTTGCCATGTTATGAGCGATACTCGAATCGGCGGTAAATGCAATATCGGTCAGAATTGTGTAATTGGACCAAAAGCAATAATCGGGAATAACTGCAAAATACAGAATAATGTTTCTGTATATGAAGGGGTTGAACTGGAAGAGGATGTTTTTTGTGGTCCCTCAATGGTTTTTACGAATGTTATCAATCCGCGCAGTCACATTAGCAGAAAACACGAGTTTAAAAAGACAAAACTCTGTAAGGGAACAACTGTCGGGGCTAATGCAACTATTGTCTGTGGGCACACTTTGGGCAAATATACTTTTGTTGGAGCTGGTTCGGTTGTAACCAAAGATACTCCTGACTATGCTCTTGTTTACGGAAATCCGGCCAGAGTTCATGGTTATGTCTGCCAATGCGGTATCAAACTTATTGACGGCGCAAAACTAGATAATGGCAAAACTTACGAATGCAGCGCATGCCATGCGAAATACATAGTTAAGAACGACACCTTGCAGGAATACTAATCTAAAGCCCCCCTTTGAGGTTACTTCTTTGAAGATCCTCCCCAAAAGCTTTGCTTTGGGGGAGGTGTCACGTAAGTGACGGAGGGGGCTGACTGCCGTAGGCAGTCGGTGACGGAGGGGTGACCGAACCAGAGTTGCTTTTGTTTAGCGACAGCGTATTATTCTCCTTAAAGTTAGTCGTAGAAAGTTTATTAGCAATGTATAGCTTAAATAAGCAAAAAACTTACATAGCTAAAACAATTCCCTAATCTCCCTCCTCCCTACGCCCTATACCCTCACTAAGCGAAGCTTTGCGGGAGATCTTACTTCTAAATTTGGTATTCAAACACCTGGTCTATCGCTTTGTTTACGTTCTCTTTGATTTTGTTATACAGCACGTCGTTTGCTATGTTATTTATTTCAAGATTGGCCGGAAGAAAAAGCTTATAACTATCAATTTTCAAAACTTTTGCCATTTTTTCTATATATTCTATAGAAGGAAAACGCTTACCATTTTCTATATAGCTTATATAAACTGGATCAGTTTGCACAGATTTTGCAAAATCATCCTGGGTTAAACCAGCCTGTTTTCTGTAATATTTTAAATTGTCAGAAAATATTTCTTTAAGATTTTTATGCGACTTAAATTTTGAGTTTAATTTTTGTTTAACTGATTGTTTAGTGAATTTGTTTGGTGGATTCGTCTTAGTTTTTGCTGTGAGTTGTTCATTGTCTTTGCCTAATAAATAGTCTATGCTAACTTCGAAATAATCAGCTATTTTTGAAAGCATATCGTTTCGGGGAACAGTTTTGCCTGAGACCCACTGGTATACATTTTGTCTATGAGTGCCAAGTTCATTGGCTAGTTCGGATTGGCTGATTCTGTTGTCGTTTATCAGTCTGGTTAAAATTTTGGAGAACATTATTCTACCTTTTGTAATTTTTAAACTTGACTTTAGTAAATCTAAAAATTACAATAAACAAAGAGTTGATTATGTTCATAAACGAACATATTTGATTTAGGCAGCACCGTTATCCGCCAAGATTGCCGGTGTTGCCGTCAATTCAAGCAATTAAGTGACAAAAAATTACAAGTTTTATTTGTAAAATTTGTGTTCATAATTTTGCTTATTAATTGCTCTGAAATTAGTTTAACATAAATACTTTGAAATAGATATCTTTTTGTACAAGGTACATAAAATGACTGACGAAGTAATATACAAATTGCTTAAAACAATAGAAAAAAGTGCCAAGACTAACCAAAGAAAGTTAGCTAACGATTTGGGGGTTAGTTTAGGTAAAGTAAACTTTATGTTGAATGAGTTGGTTGATAAAGGCTGGGTAGCTGTTTCCGAATCAACAACAAATAAACGTAGAGCATGTTTATATACCTTGACTCCGGCTGGTTTTGCAGAACGGGCAGCAGTAACGACTCGTTATTTGCAGTCACTGTTAGAATTGCAAAAATCCATGAATGAAGAAATAGAAACTCTTCGCAGGGAATCTAATAAAATCAGTGCTGCAATTCAGCGTGGCCTCTCTAGCCTCTACGCCTCATAAGGCCATCCATTGGGTTGTGCGATTAGCACAATCTATTTTTTGACTAAAAAATAGTTTTCGCACAGCCTTTGCGAGCTTCTGCTTGCTTGATAAACTTTAAGTTTTACAAGTATTCTAGTATTGAGGCATCTTTTAAAAAGTTACGAAGACCTATGGTTGTTATGCCGTTTTCGTCCTGACGAGGTTTTGCATAAGAGCCGATAATAATGACTTTCTTGAAAGAATCATTAATGATCAATAGAGGTCGCTTTTCAAAATATTCTTTTTCTGCCGAGGACATGGCAAATGCTGATTGTATGTAGTATTTTTTACTGCCTTTACGGGCAATGAAATCAATCTCAAGCTGCTTTTTGGCTGATTGGCTTAGTTTTGTTTTTTCCCTTACCTCTATAATACCAATATCAACGGCATAACCTTGATGCTTAAGTTCATTAAATATTATATTTTCCATCAAATGCGTTTCTTCTATTTGTCGGAATCCTAGAACGGCATTTCTAATGCCTATATCGGTGAAATATACTTTTGTTGGCGTATTAATATATTTTCGACCTTTAATATCATAGCGTATTGCAGAATCTATCATAAATGCGTCTTTTAGACAGGAAATATAATTTTTGATAGTTTTATCTGTTATTGAGCTTTTGGCAATTGTTTTAAAAGTGTTTTCAAGTTTAGATGGGCTTACGAGTGATCCGACACTCGATGATAAGATAGATAATAAATCTTCTAATTCGATATTGTTTCGTATATGGTTGCGTTCTATGACATCTTTAAGGTAAGTTTCCTGGAAAAGACTAGTCAGATATTTCATTTTCTGAACTTCTGATTGGAATGAGGTGATTTGTGGCAAACCACCGTATATTAAATAATCATCAAAAACTTCTTCTTCGCTTTTGTTTGTGGTTGAGAGATATTCGGAAAAAGACAGAGGATAAACTCTAATTTCATCGCCCCTTCCTCGAAACTCCGTTAAAATGTCTGAAGAAAGGAACTTAGAGTTACTGCCAGTTACATAAGTATCTGCATTCTCAATTTGTAACAGGCTTATAAGTACTTCATGAAAGCGGCTTACTAACTGAATTTCATCAAGTAGAATATAGTATTGCTTATCGTCTTTAATTAGGTTCTTGATATGATTGTATAAAGTATGTGGCTCTCTAAGGAAATCATTTTCAATCTTATCTAGTGATATATCAATTATGTGGTTCCTTTCTATGCCACGCTGTAGTAATTCATTTAGGAATAGTTTGAATACAAGGTATGATTTCCCACTTCTGCGGATTCCTGTAATAATTTTTACAAATCCGTTGTTCTCACGAATATGTAACTGATTTAGATAAAAATCTCTTTTTATTTCCATATTGTATTCCGAAAATTAGGTATATATACCCTTTTTTCGGAGTATAACTTCGGTGGTAAAAAAAGTCAAATAAATATCCCCTTTTTTACTGTCGTCAGTAGTGAATACGTACAAGCTAACAACAGGACGAAAGTGAGCCACAGTTACTTTTATAGAAAGTGACTGTTGGAAATATTGGTTTTGAAGACAAGAAGCTTAGCCTCCCACTTTATATGGCTATGTTTATCTAATGTAATTATTTTGTACACATTTTATGAGTGATATTTTTTTATATTTCCACATTTTATGAGGGAGATATTTAACTTTTTTCACATTTTATGTTGGTCTTTTTCGAAAGTGTATTGATCAAGAAAGATTTCCCAATGCACGCTTTAATAAAAACGCACAAAAATAAGGAAAAGAATAAATTTTATCGGAATAACCGATGTTACCAGCAAATAGCTTTATTCCACATTTTATATCAGGGTATGAGGTGCTTTTAATCAAAGTAGATAAAGATTTTGATCTATGGGTATTAGATTTAACTTCTAAAGGAATCAGTTTATCTGCTGTTCTTATAAAAAAATCTTCTTTTAGAGTAGAGTTTTCTTTGCTGTAATAATAGAGTTTAAACTGCTGCTTAACCAAAGCTTCGGCTATGAAATTCTCGTATAAAGCTCCTTTATAGACGCCTAAATTTTTGTTTGCTCTTAAATCTTCCTGGGTTTCATCGTCTAAAGCAGCTATTAAAAGACCAGTGTCTGCATAATATAACTTAAACTTGCTTTCATCGTAATTGCCTTTTAAGGGTAATTCAGGGTAATTCAGACAATAACAGATGTTTATTACACCTGCATCTGAGAGCCATTCCTTGCAGCCTTGAAAATCTCTAGATCGTGAGTTTTTGCTTATTTTATTGAACTGAAATTTTTTATTTTCTTTTGCTAGTTGTGAAGGAATATTCCTAAACATGCTTATAATCTTTGCTTGGTCTAGACTTTCAGCATATTTCCTTATGTCTTCTTCATAGTCTAGAGCAATCTGGTTTTGTATTTCCAAGGTCTTTGAAAATATACCTGTTTCTATGTACTGTTTTATAACAGCAGGCATGCCGCCTAATATGCAAAAATCAATAAAAAGATTGGAGCATAATTCCATCATAACATTAGAAAAAGGTTTTAAAAGCTTCATTTTTTCATATATTTCTTCAATGAAACTTTCATTATAACCTTTTGCCCATAAGAATTCTTCAAAATCAAAAGACTGTAGTTCATAATCCGTTTTATACCCAACAGAATTGCTGTGTATCTTTTTATAATGCAACCCTAGAAGTGAACCACTGCAAATAACATCATATCTTCCGTCTAAACAAAAGGATTTTAGAGAAGTTGCTATGTCTGGATGTTCTTGTAATTCATCAAATACTATTACTGTTTGGTTGGGTTCAAAATTAAAATTAGGGGAAATTCTAGATATATTCTTTATAATATCTGAATAAGTGTATCCATCATCTGTGATTCTTTTATATTTAGGTTCTAATGCAAAATTAATATATATTTTGTTTTTGTAATTGTCTTCTATAAAATGCAAAATAGAGTAAGTTTTGCCTGTTTGTCTTGCACCTTTTATTATTAGCGGTTTTCTGTCCGGTTGCTTTTTCCAATTGATTAAGAATTCATCTATTTTGCGTTTTAGATACATTTAATAATCACCTCTCACAAAATAATAGCATGTTTTTTTATGTATTTACACTTTTTATGAGCGAAAAATTCGAATATTTTCACATTTTATGAAAACCATCATTGCGATAAGGCACAGGAGGTGCCTATGCAAGTGAGCGCCAGGATGACAAGCGAGTCGTAGTCGCAAAGGGGAACGGCTACAAGATGCTGCCCCACTTTGTGGGGCTGCTGCCAAGGATGGCGGCGTGCAAGCGAGCCACAGGATGTGAGCGAGTCGCTAAGCTGTCGAGCGAAGCGAGACTGAAGGGGCTGATTGCGTAGCAATCGGTGACTTGGGGATTTTTGAGAACTTTGCCAATCAGAGCTTGGCGTAGTTATTGTAGTTGGTAGTTGTGGTAGTTATTGTTATTAGATGGTTAACAAAGTAACGATTATTTCAGATATTCGTTAGCATACTAGCTTACGATTAAACAATAAAAACAACAAAAACC
>JAFPZP010000100.1 GCA_017417215.1 Candidatus Rifleibacteriota bacterium
GGGTAATGCAGGTGGCAACCCAGCCTCTGGCGATGCTAACGGAGCTGGTGAACAGGGTAATGCAGGTGGCAACCCAGCCTCTGGCGATGCTAACGGAGCTGGTGAACAGGGTAATGCAGGTGGCAACTCAGCCTCTGGCAATGCTAACGGTGTTGGTGGACAGGGAAATGCAGGTGGCAACTCCGGCTCTGGCGATGCTAATGGCGCTGGCGGCCAGGATAATACTGGCGGTAACCCTGCCTCTGACGATGCTAACGGAGCTGGTGAACAGGGTAATGCAGGTGGCAACCGCGGCTCTGGCGATGCTAACGGTGCTAGCGGCCAGGGTAATGCAGGTGGCAACCCAGCCTCTGGCGATGCTAACAAAGCAGTTGCTGAAAAGGGCGCCGATGATTCTAAGCTAGATGATTTGAAAAATGAGCTCAACCTTGAAGATATTTGCCCTGTTTGCAATCGAAAGTTTAAACAGCATAATGCAGATGATTTGAAGAACTGTATCCTTATGGCTCAGAAAGATAAGGTTGAATTTCAGAAGAAATTTGAAAAATTAAAATCAGCGACAAATAAAATAATAGGAGAACAATAATGCAGCAGGGAACTTTAAGACCAGAAGAACAAAAAATATTGCAGACTGCTGATAATGTTGAAAACTTATTAAAAAGTAGTTCTGATTGGACTTCCCAATACCTTAAAGATATTCAGGTTCGCAAAGGTATGGAACGTTTTCTACATGAAAAGCTGATTACTGTTAGAAAAATAAAGGAATCAGCCTACAGACCTGTTGCATTAGGCATATTCGGTGCGAGTCAGTGTGGAAAGTCTTATCTCACATCTGAATTAGTAAGAGGAAATGACAAAGCTTTATCTGTTAAACTTAACGCTTTCGGGCAGTCAATAGTAGGGCGAGATTACCTTGAAGAAATTAACCCCGCAGGTGGAAGAGAAAGCACTGCTATTGTAACAAGATTTACTCTAAGACCCTATCAGCTGATTAATGGTTGTTCTGCCTTTGTTCGCTTAATTACTCTGACTGATATCATTAAAATCTTCATGAATGGCATTTTGTTTGAATGTCAGTCTGATTTTATGCCTACATCAGAAGAGTTACAAAAACTAAAGGGGCAGTTTAAATCAAGCTCTGGCAAAGCAAATAATACTCCTTTGCTTTCAGAAGATGACGTGTGGGATTTACAAGACTATGTTAAAAAGCATTTCCACAACCAATTTGTTAAAATGCTTGATGATATCAACTATTGGAGCATTCTAGTAAACGAAATCCGTTTCCTGCCAGTAGATAATCAGATAAAATACCTGGAATGGCTTTGGGGTAAATTCTCTAAAATTACAGAATTATTCAGATTTTTACATAAGGAATTGGGACAGCTTGGTGGTCAAGTTGTAGGAATTTTTGATGATGCTTTGTTGCCAAGAACCAATTCTATAATAGATGTTCAGCGTCTTTCTATGCTAATGAAACCTGGCAATAAGAAGTGTTCTATTGCTTTGGCCAATGGTGGGCAAATCCAGATGGATGGCTCAACTCTCTGCGCTTTAACAGCTGAACTCATATTACAGGCGGATACAACTGACAAAGATAGCCTTTTGAATAAGTTTGATGTGCTTGATTTCCCAGGAGCACGTTCTAGAGCACAAATCTACGATGAAGTTCGAATAATGAAATCTCACGAAGCTTTGGTAGAAGTTTTCCTAAGAGGAAAAGTTGCTTATCTATTCGATAGATTCTCTGATGATAGAGATGTCACTGCTTTGTTGCTCTGTCAGGAAGGTGGCAACCAGGAAGCTAAATCTTTGCCTTATATGATTAATAAATGGGTTGAATGGAGCCACGGCAGAGACCCCAAGAGCAGAGCCGGCAAGATTCCGTTGTTATTCCATGTTTTTACAAAGTTTGATATGGATTTGGTTCATAAACGAGGCGAAGACCCTTCTGTAAGATGGGATAGTCGATTGAGAACCAACTTTGAAGAATTTATGGGAAGAGATGGCGACTGGGTTAACGAATGGACGGAAAATCAGCCGTTCCAAAACTGTTACTGGGTCAGAAATCCTGGTGTAGACCAGACTGTATTCGTAAGAGGCAAGGATGGCAAAGAATTTGTTCGAGATGATGAAGAACTTAAAAAGATTTTTGCCCAATATATAGCAAATGAAAATGTTAAAAGACATTTTGCTAACCCCGAAGAATCGTGGAAAATGGCAGCCTCACCAGATTGCTCTGGTATTCAGTATCTTGTTGAAAAGTTGAAATCGGGGATAGATTCAAATACAAAGGTTAATCAGTTATCTGAAAACTTAAAGCTGATTTTCACTGATACAAAGAAAAATCTTCAGCGATATTACATAGGTAGCGATGTTACAAAAGCCAGAAATCTAGCCGAAGAAAGAGCTAAAAAGCTTGTTATGCAGTTGCAGAAAGTAATGATAACAAAATATGCTTTGCCTAGAATTCTTGATGTAGACTGCTTCTCTGTTTCTACTAAGGCTGTTGAAGCTATTTATGATTCTATTGTTAATCCAATGATACTTGGAGAAGACGAAGAGGAAGCCGCTGCTGCTCAGGAAGCTGCACCTGTTTTCGATGAAGAAATATTTGATATATTCGGAGATTCTGAAAAACCTAAAACTCAGGAAAAGCCAGCAAAAGCTGTTGTAAAGAAGGGAACCCTTTTTGCTCAGTCTGTATTAGATCGTTGGCAAAGCCAGCTGTCTAGCATGGGGCAGGATGATGAATTCTTGGAAAGAACTGGTTTGTCGTCTGATTGGTTTGCAGAAGCAGCTCAAGAGCTTATTAAGGGTGCTTCTAGAATGGAAATAGAAAAGAAAATTTCTGACGTTAGCGAGGAAGCACTTTATTCTCCGAATCCAGGAATATTCTTACGAAAAATAGCTTCAGAAACATCTTCTATTCTGAATAATTATGTTACTGATTTGGGGCAAAAACCGAAGGAAAAGCCTATTCCTGAAGGGGCTCCCAAAGTTGTGCTGTCAGCATCGTCTTATCCTGGTCTAAACATATATAAAAATTGGGCAATGTCTTTTGTTCAGCTGTTTAAGGATAATGTTGCCGTAGCAACTGCTGACGATGAAGCTGGTAACAAGGTTATGGAAAAAATTCTCCAAATGCCATATTAGGGATTATCAAAATTGAAAAACATTGTCTTATATATCTTTATACTGATTTCAGCTTCTGCATACGCGGCTGATTACGTATACCCCACAATCAAAGGCACCAAGATTAGAGACTATTCTAAACCAGGTTATAAAATAGAAACCGATAGTAAAGGGAATAAAGTCGCTTATCCGACTCTGAAAGGCACAAATATTCGAGATTATTCCAAATCTGGTTTTAAAGTAGAAACAGATAGAAAAGGAAATACTGTTGTACAGCCAACTCTTAAGGGGTCTTCGGTAAGGGATTACAATAAGTCAGGTTATAAAATTGATAATAATTCTTATGGTAAAACTATAATGAACCCCACTCTTAAGGGTACAAACATTAGAGATTTTGACCAACCAGGTTATCTTATTGCTACAGATACAAATGGGAACATTATTCTTATACCCACAGTTAAAGGCACAAGTATAAGAGATTATTCTCTGCCAGGTTATAAAATAGAAAATAAGTAAGGTTTTAATACTTTCCTTGTCCTTTTGATTCGAAGACAGTCTGTAAAACAGCTTACTATTGCCGATAATATCCTAAAAAATATGTTGAAGATTTAAAAAAAGAAGTTAAAGAATTAAAGAAAAATATAAAATCAGGTAAGCAAAAAGTCTTTAATAATATTGATGATATGATTACTTCCTTGGAGAAGGACTGAATGGAACTTTGTGTATCATATTCAGATAGGTTTAAAAAGCATATTCTATAATAAAAGAATCATTAAACCTAGCTATTGTTAAAAATGTATGGTATGCTAAAAATGTAGAGGTAATAGAACATGCCAAATGAACTATTAGAAAAGAAAATAAATAGTCTTAATGAAGCACAGAAAAAATCTGTGTTAGATTATATTAATTTCCTTATATATCAGAATTTAAGATCAGATGATAATTCTGATAATAAAGCAAGCAGAAGGTTAGAATATCTTGATTCTTTAGAAAACGAAGAAATTACATCAAGAAATGTTCAAGAGATAAATCAATATATTAGTGAAATCAGAAATGAAGAACGAGTATTCTAAAATTTTCTTTGATACTGCACCGATTATTTATTTTGTTGAACAAAAAGAAAAATATTTAACACATATTAAAAATTTTTTAAAAACAAACTACTTATCTGAATATTATACTTCTACTATATCTGTTGCCGAATACTCTTTATATCCATATCTTTATGACAAGTCATTATTGTCTAAATACAATCAATTCATTGATATAATTGGAATCAATGTTATAAATATAAATAAAAATATTGCAGACAAATCTGCTCAAATCAAGTCACAATATAGATATTTCAAAACAGCAGATTCTTTGCAATTAGCTTCAGCAATGATTTATAACTGCGACTTATTGTATAAGAAAACCACGCGATAGTCGCGTGGTTCTTTATAGCTTTAGCGATGAACAAAAAATAAAAACTCCTAACGTGTATAATAGAAATATTGACCTGCCAGTCATATATTTTTAACACGTTAGGAGGACAATTTA
>JAFPZP010000101.1 GCA_017417215.1 Candidatus Rifleibacteriota bacterium
CCAAGCTATTCTTTATTTAGCTTTTACTCTTTTTAATACTAAGAATTTTGATTCATTAAATCTCTTAACATCTGCTCAAGTAATAAAAAAGAAAAAATCATTAAAAGAATACTTGCTTAAAAAGACATCTGACGGTGAACAATCCGAAATTCCTCACATGTTAGCTGTTTTTCTTTTCATTCTTACCGCTGTGCTTGTATATAATTATATTTTTATATTTGTCTTAAAATAATTATGTTAAAAAATTCAGGTTCAGTTACCACCCCTTTAATTCCCCTCCTCAAGAAGGGGAATTAGAAGGCATTAATTATGTGTAAGCAAACAAACTGCTTCAACGTGGTGAGTGCGTGGGTAAAGGTCATAGCCCGCAACTTTTTCAAGTTTATAATTGCCTGATTTAAGAATAGCTTTGCAGTCTTTCACCATAGATTCTAAATCGCAGAATACTAAAACAATACGTTTTGGGAAACCTAATTTTTCTACCATTGCGCCAATGCCTGGAGTACCAGTTCTAGGCGGGTCAAGAACTAAAACGTCAGGATTCTTGAATTTGGTTAAATCTTTTAAAGCATTGCCTTCATGAAGTTTAACGTTCTTGAAACCAGATTTAACAATATTTTTGATACCGCTTCTGACAGCACTTGGGTTAGATTCAACAGCATCTATTTTTGCACCTTTTGCAGCTAGTGCTAATGTAAAGTTACCAGCCCCAGCAAAACCTTCAACTATATAAGTATTTTCAGAAGGTTCAGCATATTCAACAACCTTCTTAATAAGGTTAGTATTCTGATAAATGTTTCCTTGAACAAAGAAAGAAGCCTCAGATTCATAAGGGCCCCCTTCTACATCAGCAGCTATAAGACCAGTTACGGAAGGTTCACCAAGAACTTCTTTTATCTTATTGGAATGGTCAGCTACGGTTAAACCTTTAAGATTAGCCGCTCTCATGATTTTATTAAGTTCTTTAATGTAAAAATGTGCAGTCTTGCCTCTCTGAAGAACAGCATGACCAACAACTCTATCAGAAGTAATAGAAGAAGAAGACATTAAATTAAGACTTTCAAGAATAACAGGAATATCATCAAGAATCTTTCTTGTGGCAACTAGTCTTTTATTCAAAGCTTGAGTTAATAAAGCGCAGGAAGTAACGGGAACAATATTCCCTGAAATTTTTTCTGAACTATTTTCAGCAGCCAAGAAACCTGAAGCACGTTCATTATGATTCTGACTTTGATGAATTCTTACTCTTGGCATATATTTTATTAATATTTTGGAACCATTAAAAGGTTCTAATACAGCATTTTCAGCATTATTAATACGTTCTAATGCTCTTTTAATCATTGCCTGCTTTTCTTTTTTCCTGGCTTTTTCTGACAATTCCAAAAGGTCACAGCCACCGCATGCTCCATGGAAATAGCAGTCAGGTTTAACTCTGTCTGGAGATTCTTCAACTAGCTCTGCATTAATTATTTCTTTTTTCTTTTCATCATATTCTACTTTTACAGAATCTCCTGGCAAAAAACCAGGAACTCTAGTGAGCTTCTTATTTATAATCGCAAAAGATTCGCCTTCTGAGGTCAAACCTTCTATTTTCAATGTCATGCTTTTATTCTTGGATGTATTCATATGTTAAACGCTTTCTCTTTAATTTTTAATGTTATTATCTTCCAAAATATAAACAGGGTCAAGAATTTACTTTAAAGATAAGCCTTTTTGTTTTTACGAGGCTAAAGCCTCTTTTAGGGATTAGGGCGTAGGGAGGAGGGATAAGGGGATTGTTTTATCCAACGTAAGTCTGTGCTATTTCTGAAGATGCTGCCCCGCTATACGGGGAAGCTGGCGAGCAAAGCGAGACTGAAGGGGTCTTCTCATTACTCTCTAAACAAATTATTTCTCAGAATCTGGAGCTGGCAACTTGTCTAAAGCTGCTTTGATATCAGGGTCATTGGTTAAATCATACAAAATAGTAAAGAAATACCGTGCTAAGCCCGGATTCCTTTTTTCTAAGCCTTCTTTACCCTTTTCAAAAGCTAAATTCAAAACACCTAAATCAGCACCTATCGGAAAACCATATTCTTCAGAATATTCTTTAACCTTTTCTATAGGCGGCTTTTCAAGCTTATGATTTGTCTTTTCATCGACATAATATAATTCTTTTAATGCCTGCTCTGAATCTCTTTCAAACTGCAAACTCATGATATAAGCGGCTTTTGCTTCAGAATACAATTCCTTTTCAGCAAAGTAATAGCCTAGATTTCTAAAACATCTGGCAACACTTTGAGGTCTGAAGGCAATCTTAAAAGCATTTATAGTTAACTTGAAGAAGTTTTCTAAATCACCTTTAACTTTAAGAATTTCACAGTATTCGCTCATTAACTTAAAGGAAACAGGATTCCAGCCTAAGCCTATTTCTAAGCACTTTTTTGCTTCATCAAACTTATCAAGTTCATAAAGAGTGTAACCATACATATTATAAATTCTAGTATAAGGAACAGGCACCCTGCGTATTTCTTTTTCAGGGTTATTCAATTCTTTAAACAATACTTCTTCAAAATACTCTTCAAAATTATAATATTCGCTTACTTCGTCATCTCTGTATGGCTGATTTTCATCTATTTCGAAAATCAAGTCTTCTATCAGTTTTAAAGCTTTATCAAAATCTTTTTTAAAAAGAAACTGTTCTGCCTGGTTTAAGGAATCATCTATTCTTGAAGAATAATCATTAGTTAACTTTTCCAACTTTTTTCTTACATCATCAGGCATGACATCATACATCAGTCTGCCACAGGCTCTTATAATTTCTTTTCCGTATTTATGGTCTTTATATTTATTTGTCTGTTCATTTAAAAATGCCAAATCTTTTTCAGGCTCACCAGTTAAACCTGAATTAATCTCTGACATTATCTTTTCAAATTCCTTATCCTTGTTCATAAAGCCCCCTTATGACTAGCTATCTTGTGTATTTTACCAATTATTATCAGAAATTACATTATTTTTAGTTAGTTATTGTTGTTATATGATTTTTATAAGAAAAGACCCCTTTCGGCACTTTGTGCCACTTCAGCGACTCGCTCACCTCCTGTGGCTCGCTTGCACGCCGCCATCCTTGGCGGCAGCCCCACCTTCGTGGGGGCAGATCTTTTTCTCTCTCCGAAGCTCCCCCAAAATTTTGAAAAAATTGTTGGGGGAGCTGGCGAGCAAAGCGAGACTGAGGGGGTCTTCTTCTCCCTTATCTCTAAGCTCTACTCTCTTATCTCTAAAAAAAAGACCTGTTAAGTGATATAACAGGTCTTTTTAGATTCTATTTCAGATTATCTCTTTGGAACTATCGGGCACTGTAATCTTTCATAATCAGGCAGTCTGCCGATTAATGGTCTGGCATACTGTATGAAATCAGAAGTTACATAATTGCCTGCTGCATTCAAGAATGAATCAGGCATTGATTTAGTTTCTTTTGCAACATTCTTAAGGTCTGTAAGGAAGTATTCAACAGAATAATCGCCAGTTCTGCGAATTGCTACTGAACCGTCAACATTATTCCAAATTGCATACTGAGCAGCTCTTTCGCCAACTTCTCTAGCTTCATGCTGGTCAACTTCAGAAATGCAGCCCAAGAAGCTTCTCTGCAAGTAACCGAATGTGTCAGAGCGAACACGTTTAATTTTGAGTTTGTCTTTGATTACTTTGCCGAGAGCATCGCCAAGAGCACCAGTTCCAGAAAGCTGAACATTACCGTGAGCGTCAACTTCAGAATTTTCAATTAAGCTTGAAATAATAGGATTGCCCTTAGAGTCAACAATACCTTCAGATACAGCAATAATGCAGCGGCCGTATTTCTTGTAAACTTCGTTTACATCTTCAACAAATTTATCTTTGTCGAAAGCTCTTTCAGGAACATAAATCAGATGTGGACCATCATCTTCATACTTCTTAGCAAGAGCTGAAGCAGCAGTCAAGAAACCTGCATTGCGGCCCATTACTACGCCGATATAAACGCCAGGAAGTGATCTGTTATCAAGGTTGGCACCAGCAAATGCAGATGCAACAAACTTAGCAGCAGAACCATAACCTGGGCAGTGGTCAGTAACTCTTAAATCGTTATCAATGGTCTTTGGAATATGAACGCAGCGAAGTTCATAACCAGCTTCTGCAGCATTGTCATTAACTATTCTTACTGCATCAGCAGAGTCATTTCCGCCGTTATAGAAGAAATACTTGATTTCATATTTTCTACAAACTTCAAAAATCTTCTTACAATAAGCAGCATCCGGTTTATCACGAGTAGAGAGAAGAGCAGAACTTGGAGTTACAGCAACTCTTTCGAGATTATGAGTTGTAGCCTGAGTAAGGTCTATGAAATCTTCTTCAATTATTCAGAAATAATTTCTATTAAATAATGGTCCTGGACTTGTTTTTGTTGTAAAACTTTCTAGATTTTCTCCTTCTGGATAATCTTTTAAATCATTAAATAGGAATCCTGACCAATATTCTCTATGAGGAA
>JAFPZP010000102.1 GCA_017417215.1 Candidatus Rifleibacteriota bacterium
GAGGTTTAAGACATAATAAATTTTTAAAAATTTAAATCAAAATTGCAGGACTAAATGCAATTTCTATTTTTGCAGAACTAAACGCAATTTAAATTCGATTTACTTTTTCAATTGGCATTGAGAACAATACATTAAAATATTACTTGACTATCTATCTAAAAAAACGCAAAATATTGGCAATTTTCGAATAGGAGTTATTCAAAGTGCAAGATTTTAGGGAATATGCTAAGAAAAACATCATAGTCTTTGACGGAGCTATGGGAACTCGTCTTTACGAAAAAGGTGTTTTTATTAATAGAGTTTATGATGAATTAAATCTTTCTCAACCAGCTTTGGTTAAAGAAGTTCACAAAGAATATCTTGAAGCTGGAGCTATGGTAATAGAAACTAACTCTTTTGGGGCTAACCGTTTTAAACTCTCTCCTCATGGTCTTGCAGACAAACTTGACGCTATCAATTTTCAAGCAGCTAAGATAGCAAGAGAAGTTGCTGGTGATAATGCCTGGGTTTGTGGTTCTATTGGTCCTCTTGGAAGTAGGATAGAACCTGTTGGAAAAATTACAACTGAAGAAGCTGAAACAGCATTTGCTGAACAGGCTTCTGCTCTTTTGGCTGGCGGTGTAGATGCTCTTGATTTTGAAACTTTTGTTGACGAAAATGAATTGCTCCTTGCTATAAAAGTAGCTAGAAAACTTACAGATAAACCTATTATCGCTTCTATGACTCTTGGTGACGATTGTTGCACTATTTATGGAACAAATATAGAAACAATCACTTCTCTTTTGAATAAAAGCGGTGCAGACGTAATCGGTTTGAACTGCTCAGTTGGTCCTAAATTGATGTTTGATGCCATGGAAAAAATGCGCACTTTGACTGAACTGCCTCTTATTGCACAACCCAATGCAGGCCTTCCCAAAATGGTTGACAATAGAACCATTTATTTGAGCAATCCAGAATATTTTGGGGAATATGCCAAACGTTTTATCCAAATAGGCGTTCATATTATAGGCGGTTGCTGTGGAACTAATCCTGAACACATAAAATGGGTTGCTAATGCTGCTAAAGCTAATACTATAGGTGGTAAAGCTTCTATCGTAAAAATACTAGAAAACCATGTTGAAGACGCAGAAGGTGTTGTTGTTACTCCTTCAGAACAAAAATCAACTCTGGCAAAGAAAATTCATGATGGGAAATTCGTAATAGAAGCAGAACTTACTCCTCCTAAGGGGTGTGACCCGACTTCTGCTGTAAATAAAGCTAAACAGCTTAAAGAATGCGGTGTAGATGTTGTAAACCTGCCAGATGGTCCGAGAGCTTCTGCTAGATTGAGTTCTTTTGCTCTGGCTGTTCTTATAGAAAAGGAAGCAGGAATAGAAACTGTGCTCCATTTCTGTTGCCGTGACAGAAATATTCTTGGATTGCAGTCTGATTTGATGGGTGCTTATGCCTTGGGTTTAAGAAACGTTCTTGCTATTACAGGAGATCCGCCCAAAGTAGGTAATTACCCACAGGCTGCTGCCGTTTTCGATATAGACTCAATCGGCTTAGTAAACATTATTCATAGACTCAACCATGGCAGAGACTTAGGCAATAACCTTATTGGCAAACCAACTGCAATATATTGTGGGGTGGGGGCTAATCCTGGTGCAATAGATTTAGACCTTGAAGTAAAACGTTTTGAAATGAAAGTTAAAGCAGGTGCTGAATTTGCTGTAACTCAACCAGTTTACGATCCCGAATTGCTAAAGAGATTTTTAGATAGAATTAAACATTGCCAAATACCTGTTGTTGCTGGTATATGGCCTCTTGTAAGTTTGAAGAATGCAGAATTTATGAATAACGAAGTTCCTGGTGCTTCTGTTCCAGAACACATCATGGAAAAGATGCGCAAAGCTGATACTCTTGATGCTCAGCGTGAAGTTGGTATAGCTGCAGCTAGAGAAGCTTTACTTGGCGTTAAAGATTACGTTCAAGGTGTTCAGGTCAGCGTTCCATTAGGTCGTGTTGACTGCTTCAAGCAGGTTATCGAAGTTCTGTAAATAACACGCCTGGTTTTTGTTAGTTATTGTTAGTGTATAAAACTAGATGTTCCCCAAATCAAAGATTTGGGAAGTTGACGAGCGAAACCAAGACTGACGACCAACAGGATGTTGGGAGTGCATGCGAGCGCCAGGATGGCAAGCGAGTCGTAAGGGGCTGACTGCCAAAGGCGGTCGGGAGCAATAGAAAATGGCTAGATTAACAGTAGAAGAATTTAACAATATCCTCAAAGATAGAATCTTGGTTTATGATGGTGCTATGGGCACAAACCTTATTGCCCAACAGCTTAAATCCGAAAACTACGGTGGAAAAGACGGGTGCAGTGAAGCTCTGAACCTTTTTTCCCCAGAATCTGTCAGCAAAGTCCACAAGTCATTTTTAGAAGCTGGCTGTGATGTCATTGAAACCAATACTTTCGGTGGAACCCGTATAACTCTTAAAGAATACGGCTTAGAAGATAAAGTTGCTGAAATAAATAAAAAAGCTGTTGAAATAGCCAAAAAAGCCATTGAAGAAGCTGGAAATGGCAAAACTAGATATATCGCTGGTTCTATTGGACCTACTTCTCAATTACCATCATTAGGCAATATTGAATTTGACGATATGGTTTCTGCTTATTCAGAACAGTTTGAAGCTTTATGGGAAGCAGGAATCGACATTCTTCAAATAGAAACCTGCCAGGATACTCTTCAAATTAAAGCTGCTCTTTATGCTGCTAATAAGCTTTTTGAAAAAGTTGGCACAAGATGCCCTGTAGTCGTTTCTGTTACCTTAGAAAGCTCTGGTAACCTTCTCGTCGGAAGTGATATTCCTAGCGTTGTTACTACCATAGAACCTTTTGATTTTGTTGATGTTTTAGGGTTTAACTGTTCTTTCGGTCCTGACGAAATGGAAAGGCATGTTGCAACATTATCTAAACTTTGGCCTAGAGCAATTCTTATAATGCCAAATGCTGGTCTGCCCGAAATGATAGATGGCAAACCTTTTTATAAAATGACTCCCGATGAGTTTGCTTCTTTTCATAATAAATTTGTTACCAAGTATGGAATAAATATTTGCGGAGGTTGCTGTGGCACTCGCTCTGACCATCTTGCAGCAGTAGTTAAAACTGTAAAAGATTTGAAACCTGTTATACGCGAAGTAAAGAGTGAAGCTAGAGTTTCAAGCCTTTTCAATGCTGTTGAAATGCATCAAAAGCCTGCTCCTGCTTTAATCGGCGAAAGAACTAACGCAAACGGGGCTAAAAAATTCCGTGAATACTTGTTGGCAGATGACTTTGATGGAATGGTTGCAATGGGTAAAGATCAGGTCAAAGGTGGCGCTCATATGGTAGACCTTTGTGTTGCTTATGTCGGTAGAACTGAAACTGCCGATATGAAAAAGGCTGCTTCAATGTTTGCAACACAAGTTAACTTGCCATTAGTTATAGATTCCACTATTCCTGAAGTTATAGAAATTGCACTGAAACATCACGGTGGCAGATGTATTATAAACTCTGTAAATCTTGAAGATGGTGGAATTCGCTTACGCAAAGTAGCAAAATTAGCTAAAGATTTTGGCGCAATGCTGATTTGTCTCTCTATTGATGAAGATGGAATGGCAAAAACTACTGAGAAAAAACTCTCTATTGCTTTGCGTATAAGAGATATTCTTAAAAACGAATTTGGTTTCAAAGAATCTGATTTGATTTTCGACCCATTAACCTTTACCATCGGAAGCGGCGATGTAGAGCTTAGAAATTCGGCATTAGAAACTCTTAATGCTTTAAAGAAGATTTCGGAAAAAATGCCTACAGCAAGCACTATCCTTGGTTTGAGTAACGTTTCTTTTGGCTTGAAACCAGCAGTTAGAGAAATCTTGAATTCTGTGTTCATGGCAGAAGCAGTTAAACATGGACTTAGCAGTGCAATTGTTAATCCTGCAAAAATACTTCCTTTGGTTTCTATTCCTGAAAAAGAACAAGAATTGGCTCTGAATCTAATTTATAACAAACATAACGATGGTTCTGATTTAACTGATTTTCTTAAAGCTTTTGAAGGGGAAACTGCCCAAAAGTCCGATAAGAAAAAAGATAATCTAACACCTGCTCAACAACTTGAAGCAAAGGTTATTGATGGCGATTCTTCTGAATTGGCTTCTTTAATTGATGTTTTAAGAAATGATTATAAGCCTGAAGCAGTTATTAACGAAATTTTGCTTCCTGCTATGCAGAAAGTTGGAGAATCCTTTGGTAACGGCAAATTGCAGTTGCCTTTCGTTTTACAGTCTGCAGAAGTAGTTAAGAAAACTGTTGATTGTCTCTCACCTTATATGGAAAAGAAAGAAGCTTCTGCCGACAGAATAATGATCTTAGCTACTGTTGCCGGCGATGTTCATGATATAGGCAAAAACCTTGTTAATATAATGCTTTCTAATAACGGTTTCTCTGTAGTTGATTTAGGTATTAAAGTAGATATTTCTACAATGATAAAAGCTGCGAAAGAAAATAATTCTAATGTTATTGGTATGAGCGGGTTAATCGTTAAATCAACTATTGTTATGAAAGAAAACCTTGAAGAGCTCAATCGTATCAGTGTCTACCCCGATGTAATCCTCGGTGGTGCCGCTCTTACACGTGATTACGTGGAAAAAGAACTTCAATCTATATACAAAGGCAGAGTTTTCTACGCTAAAGACGCTGTCGACACAGTTAATATTATGCAGCGCATCATGGATGAAAAGCAGTAGAGCTTTGAGCAAAAAAGAACCTTATAAAAAGATAGCTAATGATGTGACAACGATAATTATGAGAAATGCAGGAGTATAATGTTTAATAAAATGTATACGTTCATACGATTTCATGTATTTTCCAACTTCTTTTGATGGCGGAATTCCATCCCCAGTTTTTTCATAATTGTAATATCCATGAAACTCACAATATAAAAAACCATCTTGGGTTAAATCTCCGTGATTAAGATATTTACATTTACCTTTTACAGAACCTTCTATTTTATTATATAAATACTTTTTTTTATATAATACTTCTAGAACATTCTCATTTAATTCACATATACTTTCTGTATTATCCATATTATACATTTCTATAGCACCTAGTATTACTCTTTGGTTTCTAAAACAATCTTTAAATCCACCTTCATATCCTCCTCTAGAAAAAGGGCTATATTCCGGAGGATATAATAAATAAACTAAGATATAAAATATTAAACAGAACAATATACGTAATGGTTTACTCATAAAAACTTTCCTTTTTCTAAACTTTAATAATACTATGATAATTAATTAAATATCTATTATTATATTACTATTTAAATTAATTCCATTAATTTTTACTTCCCCGACTTAACCTATGACCTCTTATTTGGAAGTTATCCATCATCAAAGCGTCTCACCTAAAAATAAATTGATATTTACATAGTTTTTTGCTTAGAATATAATCATGGAAAAAGACGAAATAAAAAATCTTATTGGAATAACCAAGGTAATAGACATTCCGACGAAAGAACTATTTGATGTACTTTCTCGTAAAGTGCTGTTTGAAGCTAGATGGGGGTTTACTAGAGGTAATTTATCTGAAGATGAATATAAAAGAATTATAGATAACAAAGCTGTTCCTGCATTAGAAAATTTGATTGCTCAGGAAAAGCAAAACCCCTTAATAGAATGTAAAGCCGTTTATGGATTTTTTGCTTGCAAAAGAGAAGGTAATAAAATAACTGTCTTTAATTCTAATAATAAAGAGATTATTTTTGATTTTCCTAGACAGGAAAAAGAACCACATCTTTGTATTGCCGATTTTATCCGACAGCCTTCGGATGTAGTTCCTTTTTTTGTAGTTACTTTAGGAAATAAGATTATTGATGCAGAAAAAAAACTATTTGAAGACAACAGCTATTATAATTATCATCTATTACACGGATTAGGTGCAGAATTGGCTGATTGCGGTGCGGTCTGTGTACATAAGATAATATCTGACATTTTTTATAAGAATCAAAGTTATTCAAAGCCCAAAGGTAAACGCTATTCATTTGGCTATCCTTCTTGCCCAGAACTATCTTATCAGAAAAATCTTTTTGATTTGCTTGAACCTTCAAAAATAGGTTTATCGCTGACTCAGAATTACCAAATGGTGCCAGAGTTGTCGGTTTCCGGCTTTATATTATTTGACGAAAAAGCTTGCTATTTCATACCATAAAAAAATTTGAGATTATTAGATTCGGTGGTATATTAATTTATTATTTTCGGTAATCATTTGTTTATGATGTGCTGTATTTGCTTATAAGGAGTTGTTTATGGCTAAGTCATCTTATTCTGAATACTTATTGCAGGTTCTTCAGAGACCGCCAGAAGTTTTTTCAGGCATTATGCCTCTGGAAAGAGAACTTTATGCTTCTAGAGTTTATCTTAGACGTTGCCGAAAAATCGATGCTCCTGAATTACGCGAATTAATGCTTAAGAATAGAGATTATTTAGAAAAGTGGATACAGCCTCAGCCAGAAGCTATAACTTTAAATTGTGTCACAGACCTCATCACCGAAGATAGACTCTTGGCAAAAAAAGGTTTAAGGCTTGATTTAGGCATTTTTAGAATTGAAGACGATAAAATGTTAGGTCGTATTGCACTTCATTCTGTTGATTTTGGAATTCAGCGTTCTGCCGGTGTTTCATACTGGGTAGATGAAGAAGAAACCAATAACGGTTATGCAACAGAAGCTCTTGCTACCCTCGTTTCATTTGCTTTTGAAGAAATAAGTCTTCATAAAATATGGCTTAAGATAACAAAGCCAAATAAACCTTCTGCCGCAATAGCAAAAAAACTAAGCTTTAAAAAAGATGGAACAAGCCGAAAGTGTTTGTTCATTAATCGTGAATGGCAGGATGCAGACGTGTTTTCATTGCTTGATGAAGAATACGACAGCCTTGCAGATTCTTGGATAAGTAAGAATTATCTAGGGGCCTGATTCCCTTTAAACATAAAATACTTAGAATTCTTTTAATTTTGATTATTACTTCAAGTTAGGCAATATTTTTAAAATTTATTTAACAAAATATAAAATTGATTTATACTTAAATAAATGCTCTTCTGGGAGTCGATAATGAAAAAAATTAATTATGCTTTATTAATTATTATATTAGGCTTAAGTCATCAGGTTTCTGCTCAGGATGGTATGATTCTTCCTATGCCTGGAATGAAACCTAGTAGTCAAACTTCTACAAATTCAAATAAGGCAAATACAAATACTCAGAGAAATGAAAGACAGGAACAGACTAATAATAGAAATTCTAGGCCTAATAATTATAAAGACTCCTCTGGCGCAATTCTTCCTCTTCCTAATTTAAACAATAGAACAGAACCTGAACCAGAGCAAAAACAGCCAAAGAATGAAACAAAAAACACCCGACAGCCTCAAAAACCTGTTGATAATCCACATACAGAACCTCTTATAGCTATACCTCCTATGGATAACAACAGCAGAAGAACACAACCACCTTCTCCTCCTCCTGCTCCTGCTAAACCTAAGACTCCTGAAGTTGTTGATGTCAGCAAACCAGCAGATCCCATGGCTGAAGAAGTTTCAGATTTCTTGAACGATGGCAATGATTTCCCAATTCCTTCTAATGAATTTACTGCTTCTGTTGAAAATAGCCAGGTTGAAGATCTCCTTCCTGCTGCTGAAGCCGATACTACAGTAGCTAAAGATGCTTCTGGTGGCAATATAACTGTTTATCCAAAAGATACAGGGGCTGCCATATTCATGGTTATGAAATCATGGCAATGTGAAGACTATGATGCGGTTGGCCTGATTAATCAAGCTCTTGAAGTCTATGGGAAAGATGCCGGCGATACTTATCAGATTGATGGACTTGATAATATAACCAGTGGCTTAAAAGTCAGTGTCGAAGAAGAAGATATTACTTTCGATGAATTATTAGATATTTTGGCTTCAAAAACCGGTAATGACTGGGGTTGTAATGTCCAAAGTAAAACTATCTATATTTATCCAAAAGGTATAAAAACTGAATCCTATGTTTCTTGGGAATAACCTTGAAATAGGAACATTTTCTAGATTTAATAAGTTTTCTTTACTAAGAAGCTTTAAATATGCTAAATTATTGAAACATCAAAGTGAATTGAGGCAAAAACTAATGCGTAAGATTTTTAATGTTTTTCTTCCTATTTTAATGGTCTTTGTTTTTTCTTGTGGCAATTTGTTCGCTGCTAATCCAACTGGCTTAGTTTCTATTGGTGAAGAATCATTAGATGACGAAGAAGAAGTTGAACTTAAAATAGGTGATAAAGCCCCTGATTTTTCTCTTCCAAATCTTAATACAGATAAAATGGAAGGCTTAAAAGATTACTTAGGTAAGCCAACAATTTTGTTTTTTATTCAGAGTGCTTGCTATTCCTGCTTACAAGAAGCAAAAGCTTTTCAGGGAATGAAAGATAGATATAAAGACCAGATTAATGTTGTGGCTGTTGGTGTTGACCTTCTTGGTAAACCAATGCTTGTTACTTGGGCTTCTCACAACAATATTACTTATCCGGTCCTTTTAGACCCGATTTTTTCTGTTCCAGAAAAATATGGCTTCTCTTATACACCAAGTTCAGTAATCATTGATAAAGACGGAAAAGTAGTTTTTATTCATGCTGGTTTTAGACCGGATGATGTTAAATACTTTGAAGATAAGATCAAAGAACTTTTGAAGTAAAAACTATTAAAAGAATAAAACCAAAAGCGTATTGTTTATCAATACGCTTTTGGTTTTTCTTTTCTATGTTTAATTTAAATTTTATTAGTTAAAACAGAAAATATCTTACTGACGATTTGTGTACACAAGATTCCGCTCTAAGTTTAAGCAGGATTAAACTATTGAATAATTTTTTTTAGAAAAAACTTGACTAAAAAATATAAAGTGGTAATATAAATCTACTTTCAAACGAAAGCAAAAAGTTCTTTGAGAAATCAGAAAATAAAACAACGAATAAAAAATCTAAAAAAGATTAAAAAAAAATAGTTGACAAAAAAATCTGATTTTGGTAAGATAATTACCTCGCTAAGGCGAGAGGGTTCCGAAAGGAACCAAGCTATTTGAGAATAAGATCAAAAGACTTTGAATATGACGCCAAGCGGGTCATTACGAAAGCGTAAAGCAAGAAGTGATGATCCCTGTTAATGACAGCATCGCAAAGCGATGCGAAAGTAACGTTTGATTTTGAAAAAGGTCAGACGCTTCATAAAGTAACTAACTCGAGCAATCGAGAAGTAATAATTTTTATGGAGAGTTTGATTCTGGCTCA
>JAFPZP010000103.1 GCA_017417215.1 Candidatus Rifleibacteriota bacterium
AAAGCCCATACGCTATACTTATTATGACAAATGTGTAGACTTCTCTTCTCTCTTAATAGCTGGCTTTCGCCAGCGTAGTTATAGTAATCGGTTTTTGTTGTAGTTATTGTTATTAGAAGGTTAGAAAAGTAGCGATTATTGCAAATATTCGTTAGCATACTGACTTTCGATTAAACAATAAAAACAAGAGAGGCGTCAGCCTCTAAATACTGACTACAATAATTACTTTTCTCTAATCTTAAATCTTATATCTTTTTAAAAGCGGACAGTTGCTTGCTCAACCTTATTGTAGCGTAGCCCTTGAAGATAGTTGCTGTTGCTGAGAAAGTTGAAAAAACAGGGTGAAAATATTAAAATTGATAATAATTAACGACGTAAGAGGCATGATATGAAAAAGGCTATATATTTAAAAGAATTGAATACTGTGCAGGTTGAAGCTTTGTTACAACGAGAAGCTCCTTTGTTTATTCCGTTCGGTACATTAGAACCCCATGGAAGACATCTTCCTGTAGGAACTGACACACTATGTGCAGAAAAAGTTGCAGAGCGTTTAAGCATAGCCTTTGACGGGGTTGTTGCACCTTCTTTTGAATATGGTTTGACCAATGTCTTTCTTCAGACATCTCCATCAAGCTTTTTCCCAGTAGATTTATATAGAACTTTTGTTGAACATATAGTGAAGAACTTCTATAAACAAGGTTTTAAAAAGATTATCATTATAAATGGTCATGGGGGAAACCAGGAAGCTTTAAAATATATTCTAAGAAATATTACTCGTGAAGCTCCTATGGCTCTAACAATTATCAACTGGTGGATATATGCCTCTAAGTTTGTTGAAGAAGTTTACAATACAAGACCAGGTGGTCATGCCGCAGTTGAAGAAACAGCAGCTATTATGTATTCTCGCCCGGATTTGGTAACAAAGGAAAACTATATATCTGAAGAAGATGATTGTGTTCCTACCGATGCTTTCTGGATGTTCCCGCCAACAGGTGAAGTTTTATTGGAAGAAGAAGGTCAGGGGCAGCCTTGCTTCGATAAAGAAAAAGCAGATATTTACATGGAAAAAGTCATTAAGGGAATAGAAAATAGATTAAAAAAATGGTTTTCTTCGTTTAATAGGCTTCGCGGAGGATTAAGGCCATAATGGATATAGCCACAAATACTTTAATTGCAACAGCTACTTCAGTAGCTTCTACTACAACTCAAATACCGGAAGTTCCAGCCTGGTACAGTTATATAGTAGACATTATTTTTATTCTTCTATTCTTATTTGTTTTATTTTTTATAAAACCCGTTAAACAAGAGGAACTAACAGAAGAAGAAAAACCAAATCCTTTGGAACAGGTTTTAAAAACAGATTCTCCAGAAGAAACTGAAACTGATGCTAATGCTGGTAAAGAAGTTGAACAGCGTGAGTAATTAAGAAAGAGGTTTATTTCAGGTTTTGTATGGACTTTAATAGTAATTTTCAAAATCAAGATGCAGTAGACTTTATTAATACCAGTTGTGATTTTACTCATAAGGATGGACGGATATCTACCCCCTTTGGTTCCAAAGTCTTTATTGTTTTGTTGATATTGATTTATATTGCGATTGGTTATGCGTTAACATATTTTAAAACTATAGATAAGCATCTGAATCTTTCTGAAGCTGGTTTCTATGCTATTCCTATTGCTATTGTTATTGGGGTTTTATTAAATTTATGTATAAAAACGAATAAAGTAATTGATTATAAAAACAATCTTATATACTGTGAATTATTGATTTTTAATTTTTCAATTTGTCGTTATAGTTGTATTGATGGGAATGAAATTTCAGCTGTTGGTAACAATACGTTACTTTATCATACAAAAAGAGGGGTTACCTATTCTTATTATACTAGTTTTTTATTAAAAGATGGAACATTGTATGATTTCTTTGATTTTGGAAGTCATTATTCAGCAGCGTATAATTTAGCAATAGTCCTGGCTTATTATTTCCATAAACCTTTGACTCTTACTAGAAAGGACCAGCAATTAACTCCATTTGCAGGATCAAGACTGTCTACTCTTACTATCAATCCGAATAAAATTCAACAAGAAGAGATTTTTAAAACGGTTGTTTGGACAGTCATAATTATCGTTATAACCTTTGTTTTATTTTTTACATTGCTTAGCAAATAGGATTAAGATTCAGTCAGCCTTCTGATTCTTTAAAGTTATCTGGTAACTGATCAATAGTCAGTTTATTTGGTTTGGTTTCGTCGAATTTAATCTGATACAATTTGCCAGCTTTATCTTTAATAAAAGATCTGACCATAAAACTAACCGGATAATTAGTATTAAGTCTGGTTAAGTTTTGTTTATTATCAACTTGTATAATTTGATACTGAGCTTGACTTGCACCTTCTTCAAATAATATTTCACCAATATATGCCATGTCTTTGTTTATAGAAACAAAATCTATTTCAGAATCTTTTGGATAATCAAGTTCATAATAGTCTCTTTTACCCGACTTTAAGTTATACCATTCTATGGCTTTTTTGTTTTTATATTCAACTATATGAATTAGAGTGTCGTTTTCTATGGTGAAATTACTAGCGTATGTAACTATCGCTCTTCCTTGATTAAGATATTGATTAAATTCAAAAATATTGCTGCGCCCTATATCTAATACGAATATTTTCCCATCATAAAATTCAATTCTACAAGGTCTCATAAGAATAGTTCTTGTATTTAAAGAGCCTATTTGATTGATAATATTACCAGAGGAATTAAAAATGTATATAATTGGGTTATCATCATCGCAGACGAAGAGGGCTTTTTCTTTCTTATCTCCAAAATAACCAAAGCAGAAGTCGCCTATTGTAGAATAACTAGGCATTTTTAATGTAATCGCATTTTTATATGTTCCATTTGGATCATATTCTACTATTCTGTTTTTCAGAGTATCTGCAACCCAAAGGCTATTCCCGGAAAATCTTGCAGAAGTTGGCCCCCAGGGAAGTGGCTTTCCAAAAGGTTCATCAACATTATGGGTTGTTTTTATCCCAAGACTTTTTTCTCCGTCACCTAATGACAAATCAAAGGCATATAATGACATCGAGGCAGCAAGAGAGAGAAAAAGTGTTGATAAGCCTATTTTGAAAGATTTCATTTAGATACTCCTATTAAGCATTTGTTCAATTATAGCATTTTTAAGAAAAATAAAAAAGTTTGAGTTATTCATATGATTTCTTTATTGCAACAATTATTGGTATTTGCTAAAATAGCATATGAAGAAAGAGTGTACATAGATTATAAAACATATGAATCAAGGAAATGAATTATTGAAAGGGTTTGAAATATGACTAAAGTATCAAATCGTGCACAAGTTATGCAGGCTTCTCCAATCCGCAAGCTTATTCCATTTGCTAATCAAGCAAAAGCAAAAGGAATCAACGTTTATCCATTGAATATTGGACAGCCAGATATACCAACACCAGCCCCAATATTGGATGCAATGAAGAATTACGATACCAAAGTATTGGCATATTCTCCATCTCAAGGTGAAGATTGTCTTATAAAAGCTTTTGTGAATTACTATGCAAGAATTAATATTAATCTTAAGCCTGAAGAAATCAACGTAACAACTTCTGGTAGCGAAGCATTGTTCTTTGCAATGATGGCAATTTGTGACGTAGATGACGAACTTGTTGTATTTGAGCCTTTCTATACAAATTATGGCGGAATTGCAACAGAAACTGGCGTAAAATTAAAAGCTGTAAGAACTTACCCTGAAAATGGTTTTCATCTTCCAGCAAAAGATGCAATTGAAGCTGTTATTACACCAAAAACAAAAGCAATACTAATCTGTAATCCAAATAATCCAACAGGTACCGCATACACACCAGAAGAACTTAATATGTTGGCAGAAATAGCTGAAAAGCACGATTTATTCTTGATTTCTGATGAAGTATATCGTGAATTTGTCTATGATGGTCAGAAACATGCTTCAATAATGGAATTGGATAGAATAGCCAATAAAGTTATTCTTGTTGACTCTGTTTCAAAGAGATATTCTGTTTGTGGCGCAAGAATTGGTTTGATTGCCAGCCACAACAAAGAAGTTATGGAAGTAGTATTAAAATTCGCTCAGGCAAGACTTAGCTCACCAACTATTGAACAGGTTGGTGCTCAAGCTGGTGCAGAAATGGATGCTTCCTATTTTGAGCCAATATTAAAAGAATACCAGCAAAGACGTGATGCAATTATGGCTGGTTTAAGAAAAATACCAGGAGTTATTTGTGAAGTTCCTGGTGGTGCTTTTTATTGTATCGCAAAACTTCCTATAGATAATGCTGAAAACTTTGCAAAATGGCTGTTGACAGACTTTAACTATAAGGGTGAATCTGTTCTTGTTGCACCTGCTCAAGGTTTCTATGCAACTCCAGGTCTAGGGGTTAATGAAATACGTTTGAGCTATGTTTTGGAAGTTCCTAAACTGGTAAAAGCTATGGAAATTCTTGGCGAAGCAATAAAGGAATATAATAAAAAAGCTTAATCTATAAACAGAAAAAAACGCCTGTAATCAGGCGTTTTTTTGTTTATAGTTATCGTTTATGGGAAGTTTCTAATAAAATCTGAGATTTGTGCCGAAAATTATAAAAGAGTAAAACATACAAGGAAATGGATTCTTGAAAGGATTTGCAAATGCATAAAATCTCAGATAATTTTTTTGAAAATGCAGTTTTAATTTCTTCTAAAGTCTATTATGACACAGATGGTAGACCAGATAGAATTGGCGGCTTAAAATTATGATATTTTTGATTTTATGGCTATGCTTTTACTTAGACTAATATGACAGAAAATTTAGACGTATTAATTCAAATCAACGATTCAAAAATGCCAATTATGGCTACCCCTGGTGCTGCAGGCTATGATTTATGTGCATCAAAGGCTGTTACAATCAAATCTGGGGAATTTGAAAAAGTACCAACAGGAATCAGAATTTCTATGCCTATGGGGTTAGAAGCTCAGGTTAGACCTCGTTCTGGTTTAGCTGCAAAAAATGGTGTAACTGTGCTAAATGCTCCAGGAACTATAGATAGTGATTATAGAGGGGAAATTAGTGTTATTCTTATAAACCACGGCAAAGAAGATTTTGTTATTGAGCCAGGAATGAGAATTGCCCAATTAGTATTCGCACAAGTAACTAAGGTTAATTTTAAGCAGGTTGATTTCCTTGACGAAACAAGCCGCGGCGAAGGCGGCTTTGGTTCGACTGGAGTTTAAGTCTTAAAACTTATTTCTTTTCGTAAATGCTGCAGTTGTACACGCTAGAGCCATAAATCTTGTTATAGCTTTTGGGTGTTGTTTTGTACATTCCGTTGCATTCAACTATTTTAGTGTTTCTATACTTAAGAGCAAGATAAACGGATTTTAAAACATCAGCACTAGCTGAATTGTAACCCTTATCTATATTAGCCTGAGAATAGTAATTTGCGTCACCGCTGCGGCTGGGGTCCCAACCCTGCATTTGTTTTATTGTTACAGGACAGTTAATCATAGCACTTGCCCAACCGTAATGAAGATATGGGTCTTTGAAATAACCTTCTCTTTGAGTGGTTCCAACTAGAATTTTAACATAATCTGCTGTTATTCCTTTGGTGGCAGCTAACTTTATGATTTCGTCCTTTGTCGGGGTTTCCATTGTATTTAAAAGATTATTGAATTCAGAAGCAGATATTCCGTTGGTAGAAGAAACAACAGTATCTTTTGATTCTGATTTAGAGGAAGAATCATTAGAAACTGTGCTGCCTGAATTGGTTTTTTCAGAGTCTTTTTTGCTAGTATTTGTATTGCTTGAGGATGAGTTGCCTGAAGCTGCTGCTGCGGCGTTAGAGACTTTTATGCCTTCTTCTCTGGAGAGATAACCGCCTTCCCAGGTGTTGCCAGGATAATAGGGCTGCTTGCCTGTAGCGGCACAATCCGGAACATGAATGAAGTTTTTATGCATGTATCCTTTAACACCGGATATTTCTACTTCATAGAAATCCCCGGAAACACTAAGAACAGTAAGGTCGCTCTTGTTGAAAGTATCAATAATCGGACCCCATGGCCATTCTCTAAGTCTGACGCCGTCCCAGCCTAGTTTACCTTTAATTGGGAAACCGCTTTCTTCTTTTTGTTCTTCTTTATTATTATCTTTTGTAGTGATATCTGCTGTTTCTAAAGAATTAGCAGATGTAGATTCTTTTACAGTAATTTCATCGTCAGCAAATGGATTTTCAGCATAAGCTGCAGGAATAGCAAAGAATATACCTAAAAATACAACTAATATTCTTTTCATTATTTCACTCTCCAATAAAACTATCTATATATGAATATACAATAGTACCAAATAAAAAGTTTATTTATTTTTATTTGGTGAGGATATTAGTGGTTTGAATCTATATCTAGGCCGACTCTTAGGCCGGTAAAGGTACCCATCTGCTTTAAAGCCATGGCAATTCCAGGCATAAAAGAGTCTCTATTGCAGGTATCGTGTCTTATAGTCAGAGTCTGTCCTAAATCTCCGAAAATAACTTCCTGGTGAGCAACCAAACCAGGTAATCTGACAGAGTGAATTGGAATAACATCTGAATTCTTTTCTTCACTTGTTCTTCCTGTTGCTTCTAACATTGCTTTTCTGGTTTTGATTGCTGTTCCAGAGGGTTTGTCAACTTTAGTATCGTGATGGAGTTCTATAATTTCAGCAGATTTCATGAATTTTGCTGCTATTTTAGCGAAATTCATCATAAGAATTGCTCCAATAGCGAAGTTAGGAACAATCATTATAGAAGTATTATTTTTCTTGGCTAATTCATCAAGCATATTCTGGTCTTCATAAGAGATACCAGTTGTACCAATTAAAATGTTTGTTTTGGAATTGAGACATTCAACGGCATTTCCAACAACTACTGAGGGTGCTGTAAAATCTATTACAATATCAACTTTAGTTGAATTCAGACCTTCTTTAACACTGCCAGATATTTTAAAGTCATCTGCTGTTGCAGCAATTTCCTTGATGCTGTGACCGGCTAATTTTGGGTCTACACCAGCAACAAGCTTATAATAAGCGAGAGAACATATATAATTGGAAAGAGTTCTACCCATCTTTCCGCCACAGCCAGAAACCATAATGTTTTTCATAACAAAACTCCAAAACCATATAAAGTAATCTGGATAGTATTATATCATACCTGAACAATAACAGCTAAAAAAGCAATGTATCAAGGTTATAAAATAGTATTAAGTTTCCAATAGGAATTGCCGATAAGTTGGTTGAACTCTATCTAAATTTAACAAGGGGGGCGTAAACGGTGATTCTTCCCAATACACCTTTATTTCAGGCCAAAACTGATGCTGAATTCAGAATTCGCATGATCCAGCATATTAAGGAAACTTATGGCGATGTTCTAGGGAAAGATATCAATCTGCTTGATTTACCGAATGGTCTTGAAATCGTTCAGGCACGTATACAGCAGAGACTCTTCGATATGAGCAACGGCAAGATTGACCTTATCAGTCAGAGCGAAGACGACAGTATTGATCTTCAGAGAGTTGCCTGAGTGATCAATAAGGCTGCATAAGCATATAAGAAATTTGTTTTAATAGACAATAACAAGAAGCACCCCATGAGGGCTTTAAATAAAAAGCATCATGAGGTGCTTCTTGTTTTTAGATTACGACTTACGAGAAATGTCTAAGTTTTTGATAGAAAAAGGTCGAATACCAAAGAAGATACTATGAAAAACTTTAGACTGACAATATTATTTATTTGTGTATTCTATGTGTTGAGCCTTATTGGTTGTATGCACTCAAGTGACCCTGCGGACGGAGGGGCTTGTGGCATTGTCATTGATTCGACCGGAAAGGCTTTGAGTGGTGTTACAGTTTCTGCAGGCGGTCAATCAACTGTTTCCGATTTTTATGGGAAATGGTCATTAGATTCTCTTAAACCTGGATTAACAGATTTTGTTGCCAGTAAAGAAAACTATCAGACTCAGACTAAGACATATGAAGTTCAAAGCGCTATCATATTAGAAAATATAACCTTTGCTCTTCCTGCCAATGCAGAAATATATGATATTGTTATTTCAAATGTCACCTCAACAAAAGCTACTATAAGTTTTAGCACCAAATACGAAGCTACTACAAGAATAGCTTATGGCAGCAACGCTCAATTAGAAAAGACTATAAACAGCAGTTCTTCTCATAAATATCAGCATACTTTTGAACTGACCAGTCTTATTCCTGCGACTACATATGTTTTTCAGTGTCTAGGCACAGATAAATACAACAGAAAGATATCTTCAGAAGTAATGTCGTTTACCACTGGCGTAGCCTCTAGAGGCGAACCACCAACAGGTTTGAAGATAGCCAAGGTGAATGGCAATTCCGCTTTTTCTCTTACTTGGGATGCTGACGCACAGGCTGATTTTGCCGGCTACAATGTTTATCGTTCAACCAGCCTTGGGGGCGTATTCGAAAAGATAAATGTTGGTATTGTTCAGCAAGCTTCTTATGTAGATATGGGCGTAACAGTAGGTGAAAAATACTGCTACAGAGTTACAAGAGTTGCTGGAAGCGGTGATGAAAGCTCTGTTTCTGAAACTGTTTCTATGGTTATGCCTGGTGTCGTTAATTCAAATGTAGTTTGGAATTCTCAGGGCTCTCCCTATGAAATTACTGGAAATCTTACTATAGCTCAGGGAGCAAGTCTCATTATTTCCAAGGGAACTGAAGTAAGAGTTTCTGGTAGAGATAAATGGGAATCTGACGGTATAACCGATGTTCCTGTTGCTGTAAATGTTTACGGAACTTTGCTTGTTCAAGGCACTCAAAGTGAACCAGTTGCCTTTACATCAGGTGAAAATATTCCCCAGAACGGCGATTGGGAAGGGATAGTCTTTAAAGAATTGTCAGATTTGACAGCTTCTTCTATTAAAGGTTTGAAAGTTCAATTTGCTAAGAACGGTATTAAAGGTGAATATGGTTTGCCTGTAATAACTGAAAGCAGTTGTATGAATTGTTCTGAAACAGGCATTTCCTGCGTTGAACCTTTAAAAGACGTTAATATTTCAAATTGTACAATATCAGCTTGTACAACAGGCATATCCGTTATTAACGGTAGTTGTTCCGTTAATTTAACTGACAATACAATCGTTGGCTGTACATATGGTATTACTGCTTTGAATAATACATTGAATTCAATAGTAGGGAATAAGATTAAGAGCAATCTGGTTACTGCTATCGAAGTTAATGGTACTAATTCAGCTTCTTCTGTATTCAGAAATATAATAGGGTGGGGAAGCAGCGGAGTTGGTATATTATGTAATGGCTTGGATGAAATTCGTCGCAATACTATTCACGCAAATGTATGTATTCAGGTAAAAGAATCAGCTAAGGCAATCGTTAGAAGTAACCTTATGTTGGCTGATAGAGACAAGAATGGTATGGGGCTTTTGTATTCAAGCTCACAAATAAGTTCTGCAAATCTTATTGTTCAGAGTAATGGCGTTTGGAGCCAGACAGTAGCTGGCAAAAAATACGGAAATTCATATGGTGATGCTATAAATGTAACTGGAGACTTGAGCTTCACTTCAGTATCAGGTCCAGCTCTTCAAGGCGGAGACCCCTTTACAGCTTCTTTAATTAATAGCGAATACAGTTATGTTCCATCTTCTGGCAGCATTCTCAAAAATGCTGGTTTCGAATCTAATGAAGATATAGGGGCAGAAGATGTTCCGAACTAAGAGAAGTATATTATTAGTCTGCATGCTTTCAACTGTTCTAGTTTTAACAGCAGTTCTAACAGGTTGTGGCTCTAGAGATTCGAATACTGGAAGCTTTAGAAGCCGTCTTATTGATGAAAAAGGCGATGCAGTTATTAATGCCAAGTGTTTTTCACTTTTTCAGGAAGATGAAGTCGTTTATTCTGGCTTAGACGGTTCTTTCAGACTTTCTGAACTTCCTGCTGGTTTAAACAATATTATCATTCAGCATAATGATTTTGCTCTGGAACAGTATCAGGTTGAAGTAAAATCAGACCAGGAAACAGTTATTGATTTTATCAAGTTGGACAAACTTGATGCCAGTAGCCGTATTTCAAAGGTTAGTGTTGGAACTGTAAGTTCAACTACTGCTGAAATCAACTGGAAAACCTATAAAGATCTTTGCTGTAATATTCATTATGGCACTACAACTGGTTATGGAAAATATGTTTCAGAAGAAAGACCAAGCCAGACTCACTACTATCTTTTAACCGGACTTGAGCCAGAAACAGTTTATCATTTCAAGGTGCAATACCTTGATGAATTTGCTAACAGTTATAATTCTTATGATTATACATTTAGAACTACCAGTGGTGATGCTCCTTCTAAGCCTTCTTTCGCTTCTCTGAATGATATGACCGAATTGGGTGTTGTTAATATTAGTTGGACAGCACCAGCCTCTTCTTTATCTGTCGCTGGTTATAACGTTTACAGACAGGTTAAAGGTGGAGATTGGGTCAGAGTAAATGGCAATGTTATAACCAGTGGAACTAATTATAATGATATCGAAGCAAAAACAGGGGTTTTCTGCCGTTATGCAGTTACAGCCGTTAATAATCAGGGAGCTGAATCTGAAAAGACTATTACAGATTTAACTTTTATTCCTGGTGTTGTAAAAGAGGATATCACACTTACTAAGGCAGATTCTCCGATAAAATTGTTTGCTGATTTGATTGTTCCTATGGGTGTAAATATGAAGGTTGAAGCTGGCACTGAATTTCAAATCAGTGAAAGAGATTCTTATAAAGCTGGTTTTGATGAAGATAGAGTTGAAATTCTTGTTCATGGTGCATTAACTATTGAAGGAACAGAATCTGAGCCAGTTATATTCAGTCCTCTTGATGGTTCTGGAAATCGTGACCATTGGGCAGGCATGAGAATTCTCTCTTCTGTTACAGGTATTTCTTCTGTAAGAAATGCAAATATATTTGGTTGCAACGGTTATGCCATAAATGTTACTTCTGAAAATTTCAGAGTCAGCGGCTTAACAATTAAGCATTCTGTAGGCGGAATCAGATTAGAAAATATAAGACAAAGAGTTGATGTAGCTGATTGCCGTTTTGATGATATAGCTTCGGTTGCTGTTTCCATTAATAAATGCTTTCACGTAGTGCTGGTCGATTCTTTGATTACAAATACTGCAATTGGTGTAGAAAACTATACTGACAGCAGTTTTGATCAGACTTTTGTTCGCAGAACAGATATATACACTACCAATACTGGTATTAGAGGCGTTTTTGGAAACAGCACAATAGTTAATACTCTTATAGTCAGCCCCAATGGAGTCAATTACAATAATATTATAAAGACCGATGGTGGCAATATCATTGATCACAGCACTATTGATGCAAGAAACGCATTGATAATAGATACAGGCAATTTAAACGTAAAAAACAATATCTTTGTTAACACAAACAATACAGGAGAAATAGGCATTACATACAAAGACAGCCTTTATTATCCTTCTTATAACTATAATGATTATTATGGTTTCAGAAAATCCTGTGAAGGTTGTTATATAGGTACTGATTCGCTTGAAATAGACCCAGGCTTTATTGGTGGAAGTCCATATAGTTATGAGCTGAATGAAGCTTCATTATTGCATATGAATGACGAGTTTGGATTAGAACTTGGCAGATACGGAGTTTCAAGACTATGAAAAAAAGAGTGTTTTGGGCTGTATTCAGATATACAATGATTTTTATAATCTCTATATTTGTTATTGCAACAGTAGGTTGTCAAATCGATGACGACCCTGTTTTACAGACTCAGAGGGGCAGTATTTCTGGTCTTGTTCTTGATACTAACAACAAAGCAGTAAAAGGGGCTATAATAACTTCCAACCGTTCTCTTTACAAAGCAGAAACTGATGAAATGGGTAGATATATGTTTACCTCTCTCGATACTGGTCATCATTATTTGACAGCTGAACGAGACGGTTATTTCTTAGGTTCTTCAACAGTTGAATTAGGTTATGGTCAGACCTTATATGATATAAACATTATTGTCGAAGGCATGGAAAAAATGATTTCGGCAACAGTGCCTGTAATAGACAAGACTAGTGCTGTATTGGACATCAAATGTCATGAAAAGATGAGCGTTTCTGTTTCATACAGAGAGTTGACAAGAATGATCAGTACAACTGAGCCAACTGCAGAAATGGCTACACAGCATAGAATCACTTTAAATAATCTTTATCCTGGTGCAGAATATTATTTTACAGTTACTGGGAAAACTGCTGACGGTCGAACTTTTACAACAGATAATACCAGTTTTAAGACTGTTCATTTGTATGATGTAGCTGGTGCTCCAGAAAGCCCTGAAAACTTCAAGATTTCTCAAACCCTTAATGGGCCAGAGCTTTCTTGGGAATATAATGGAAAAGACCCAATTCAGGGATTCAGAATCTACCGTAGCGAAAATGAGGGTAAAATGACCCTTTTAAGAGACGAAAAAGATGTTTTTTCTAGTCAGACTTCTATAGTTGATGACTGTATTTTTGCAGGAAGATATTATACTTATAACGTCTATGCAGTAGATTATGAAGGTAATCTTTCTGAAGTTCCAGCCAAAAAGAGTTTTATTCCAACAGGCTCTATAAGTGAAAACCTTGTTTGGAAGAAAGAATGGGGTCCAATTGATATAGAAGGAGATATAAGAATTCCTCCTTTATTCACTTTAACTATAGAACCAGGAACTTCTATAAGGTTTATGGCAGAATCTGACATCTCGACAGGTTTTAAAAAGAATGTTTGTGAATTTATAGTAGAAGGAACTTTGATCGCACGCGGCACAGAAAGTGAGCCAATTAAGTTCCTTTCTCAAGCATCTGTTCCTTTAAAAGATGACTGGGACGGTATCAGATTTCTATCTACAGATGAAAAGAGTAAAAGCGAAATCAGTAACGTTATTATTTCTGGGGCTGATACAGGCTTAGAAATATATGGAAATAATGTAATAGTAAACAATTATCTGGCAAGATATTGTAAAACTGGTCTGGCTTTATTGACTGCTAGCGGAACAGCCATTAACAGCATTGTTGCAGAAGACTGCGAAATAGGTTTAAAGGCTGAATCTACAACCAATTGTGTCTTATCTGATTTTGAAATGACTAACTGTGATGTTGGAGTTGTTCTAAATAACAATACTGGCTTGAGAATAAATGATTTTGATATTAGAAATTCTATGACAGCTGGTGTCAGATCTAGTGATAAAACAGATACAGTCATAAGAAATGCTGTAATTCATACTTTGAAGAATGGTATAACGATAAGCGGCGATAAATGCGATGTTCAGTTCGTTACCATTGATGCAGAAAATGGAATTCTGCTTGAAGGCGCTTCTGATGCTATAATCATGAATAATATTATAGCTAACATGCATTCTGCTGAATTGGGCACTGGTATTGAAGATATGTCCGGCAGCGGAAAATCTTACACTTATAATAATATTTATGGCTTTAAATATGCCACTTTGAACTGCAATCAATTAGGGGCTTCGGTATATAATATTGATCCAATGTTTATGGGTGATCAGGGCACAAAATATGATTACCATCTTAGAAGCAATTCTGGACTTAATAATGTAGCTTCTAACAAGGGGCAGATTGGTGCTTACGGTCACGAATAAATAATTATTCTTTTTCTAATAAATAGCCTTTGCTTAGCCGATAAATAAAGAAGAAAAGCTGAATGTTGAATCGGCTGCGGAGGTAATATATGCGTAGATTGGCTCTAGGACTTGGTATTGCATTTTTCTGCTTTTTTTGTAGCGGTGTTTCTTTTGCTTCCAGCATAGAAAATGATAATTTAAATTCAAGAATCAAAGCTTTGCAGGAAAGATTAAAAGAATTCCAGAACAGAGAATACAAAGATCATGAAGAAAAGATTATTGCAGAGGAAGAAGCTATAGATTTAATCTTAGACCAGGATGAAAGTCTTTTGCCACTTCCGGAAGTAACTATTGATGAAGAAATAGCTGAACAGATTGTAGAAGATTTGGAAAATCGCTCAGACGTTGCTATGACTGTTCTTTTCCATGATTCTAGCGAAGATGAAAGATTTGAATCAAATAAGTCATTTTTCGCAAGTATAGATGCTCCAAAAGTATTTGAAAAATTTGATGCCGAAAAAGCTGTATATTCTATGATTGAACCTCCAAAGGTAATTATTGAAGACAGTCCAGAAGACAAACAGCAGTTTTATGAAAGTCTTAGAATTAAAGTTCTTCAGGCTACTAGAAGCAGTAAGTTAGACCAGGAAGAAAGAGAACAGATACTAGCTAGTTTGAATTAAGGTAATAAAAAAGGCTTGGGATTAATCCCAAGCCTTTTTTTGTAAAAGAAAACCACGCGATGGTCGCGTGGTTCTTTATTTTGTCTGAAATTATCTTCGATTGGCTTTTGTTTCTTCAATTAAATTGGTCAATGAAGGTGGAATATAGCTTCTTGGTGGACCTGGCTGGGGAAGAGTCAGTGGATTGTTGCTGATTTTCATTATTTTACCAGCTTTTTCCGGGTCCATATGGGCTAGAGTTTTTGCTGAGTGGCTTGGCTGCAAGCCTCCCATAATATCATAAATAAGCTGGTCATCAGGAACTTCGTCGAAAACTTTCGCAAGAGCTTTGGGTTCCATTTGGGCAGCAATAGCGCAAACCTGGTCAAGTCTGTTTTCTTTTTCCATAAATCTTATCAGGCTTGCTTCAATGCTTATGGCTTCAGAAGCAAGTCTGTTAGACAAATCATCTATTGCTTTCTTTCTTTTATCTAAATCAGCTAAGGCATCATCAAGCTTTTTCTGTTGAAGGGCCAATTCTTCCTGTTTCCTTCTAAGAGCTTCCTGGTCGAGTTTATACTGTTCTTTCTGGGTTCTTACCAATGCTCTATATGATTCTTCCAGGGCTTTAGCTCTGTCTTCAAGATTTTTGTTACCATCAGATATAAGTTTATTGTAACGGTTTTGTTCATCATAAATCATTTGCTGATAGCGTTGTTCTTCAGGTAGCTGATGGAGCTTTACAAATTCATAATAAGCTTCTAGAGGCCAGCCCTTTCGATAGTTTTCAGGTATAGCATTTCTGAAGTTTATAATATCTAAGAAATCAAGAGTGAAAAGGGTAATGACAAGAGCAATACCAACAGAACAAAGAAGGAAAATATAAAAGAGAGTGGTTATAAACTTAAAAAGTTTTGAAGGCTCTTTATGTTCTTCTTCCTCTGTTTCGTTGTCTGCTTGAGCTTCAGTATTTTCATACTCTTCAAGAAGCTCTTCTGTTTCATTTACGCCGTTGTTGTCTGGCATTATGTTTTCCTTTTATTATTATTTATTGAGTCCGTTAATAATCTGATTAACGAAATTCTTAGTATCTAAATATGGGGGAACTCCACCAAATCTTTTGACTGTCATGGGGTCTGTATTATAAGCTGCAAGAGCTAATGGCAAGTTTCCGCTATTATTTTGCAGAAGCTGAGAGAGATGCTGGGTTCCTGCAGAAATATTCTGTTGTGGGTCAAAAGGATTAGTTACTCCAAACTGCCCTAATAATGAGGGATTGATTTGCATTAAACCTAGTTGTCCATTTTTCCCGACTGCATTAGGGTCGTATCCTGAAGCAACATTAATTAATTGCTGTATTAATGCAGGTTCTAAGTTATACTCCTTTGAGTATTTTTCTACAAGATTGTTTATATCTTCTCTAATGTTGCTTGCAATTTCTTTATCTGTAGGTTTAACAGTTGTTGCAGGAGAACAGGAGGAAATGTTATTCCCTGAAGTTGCTAATTCAAGCTGTTTGGCAAAATTATTGGAATTTATTCTCTTTTTATGCTTAGGTGCGTAAATACTTAAGCTTTTATTAAGAGCGTCGATTTTTTCAACTAATCTGTTCATGTTTTCAAGCATTGTCTGGCTCCAATAATGAATTTCGTTTCCTGCTGGCAAATTCGTCTAACTGTTTTTGCTGTTTTTTCAGCATTTCCTTTTTATACTTTGCTTCATCAGCTTCTCGTAGTTTTTCAAAGGTTTTACGGTTCCTTTGTTTTTCCATAAGCTCAGCCATAATCTTTGCTCTTTGTTTCTGTTGAAGTTCCATTTCATCAGAATAAAAGATTTCAGATTTTTTTAATGAGTTTAAGTAAGCTGGATACATCTGGACTTTGGTAAAATCACCAGCTAAAAGGTCTTGCTGTTGTTGAACCAAAGCTTCTTCCTGGTCATCTTTGTATTTTTGAATTTTTGCAGCTAGTTCAGCGATTTGGCCGTCTTTCTTTGCCAAACGGTCTTTTACTTCATTTTCTTCATGAATAGCAATCTGAAGAAGCTGATTTAATCTAAATACAAAGGCCATAGTTTAATATCATTTACCTCCGACTGCAATTTTTGCTACTTCATTTACTGCAACTTCGTATGGAACAGCTTCTTTAATTCCCTGTCTGATAAAGTTTTCAATCATAGGCTGTTTCTTTATTGCTTCGTCTATTCTAGGGTCTGAGCCCGCTTTATAAGCACCAAGCCTGATTGCATCTATATTATTCATATAGGTAGAATAGATGTTTCGCAGTTTCCCAGCGCTTTCATAATGCTTTTTATCCACTATTTCAGGCATTAAACGTGAAATACTGCTTAGAATATCTATAGCAGGGTAAATATTCTGATGAGCCAGATCACGACTTAAAACCAGATGCCCGTCTAAGATACCTCTTACAGCGTCTGCTACGGGTTCATCCATGTCGCCGCCTTCTACCAATACAGAATATATGCCTGTAATAGCACCTTTCTGAGAGGTTCCCGCTCTTTCTAGGAGTTTAGGAAGCATTGCGAAAACAGAGGGTGTATAGCCTCTTGTAGCAGGAGGTTCACCAGTAGCAAGACCGATTTCACGCTGGGCAAGAGCAAATCTGGTGACAGAATCCATCATCAGCATTACATTTTTACCCTGGTCTCTGAAATACTCTGCTATTGCAGTGGCAGTAAATGCTGCTTTGATTCTTATGAGAGCAGGTTGGTCGGAAGTGGCAACAACGATTACTGAGCGTTTCATGCCTTCTTCGCCAAGGTCTTTTTCTAGAAATTCTCGAACTTCTCTGCCTCTTTCACCGATAAGAGCTAGAACGTTTACGTCAGCCTTGGAGGATCTGCTTATCATGCCGAGTAGAGTAGATTTACCTACACCAGAACCAGCGAAAATACCAAGCCTTTGGCCGTTCCCAATGGTTAAAAGGCCATCAAGAACTTTTATGCCCGTAGGAAGAGGCTCAAGAATTCTTTTTCTGGTAAATGGGTTGGGAGGTTCTCTATTTAAGGGAACTCTTTTAAGATGTTCGGGGAAACTCCCTTTGCCATCCATAGGGTTACCAAGCCCGTCAATTAATCTGCCTAACAGCTCATCACCAGCTGGAACGGTCAAGGGTGTGCCTGTTGGTATTACTTCGCTTCCTTGTCTGATTCCTTCTGTATTTATTAAAGGCATTAGAAGAACGCTGTCTTTTCTGAAACCTACTATTTCGCAGGGCATAGGACCATTGGCGGTTATAATGTTGCAGATGTCGCCAACAGGATTCTGAGGTCCTGTTGCTTCTATAAGCAGACCTATAACTTTTGTTACACGCCCGTTGATTTTGATTGTTTCAGTGCTTTCTATTACAGAAGCGTAATCGGATAAACTAAAACTCATTATTGCTGCTCGGCCATAGATTTTTCAAATTTTTCAAGCAGAGCTTTTTCAAGAGCTCTGGATTGAGTTTCAAGAGTAGCATCAATAGTGCTGACTCCGGTTTCAATTTTAACACCGCCTGGTGAAAGGGTAGAATCTTCAATTATTTGAAGTTCTGAAACACCGCTTAAACGGGAAAGAATTTTTTCTTTGTGAGCTTCACACATTGCTTTGTCACGAAGATTGATTTTCATGACAATTTTGTCTACATCACTGATGCCATAGATGGCCTGTCTGATGTTTTCAAGAATAATATCCTGCTGAGCTAAGGGCTCAACTTTAATTACGGCTTTTGCAAAAGAGATGACAAGTCGAAGCATTTCTTCCTGTGAAGCATTTAAAATACCCATTCGGCTGGTTTGGAGTTCTTTAACAATCATTTCAGATTCATTCATGAGGTTTTTCCAGTCGATTTCAATTTCTTTTAAACCTTCTGCTTCGCCTTGAGCCATTCCTTTTTCTTCGCCAGAAATAAAACCTTCTTTATAAGCCTTTTCTTTGACAGATTCCAATTCCAGCTTGGCATTCTTTTTCATTGCTTCGACTTCATTTTTGGCAGCAGACTTTATAGACTCAGCAGCTTCCTTAGCCATTTTGAGAGTCTGATTGCATTCTGCTTCGACTTCCTGGCGTTTTTTTATGTTAGCCTGAACGCTTTCCTGCTCTTTAGCAAGCAATTCTTTTTCTTGCTGTTGAAGTCGGCTTTCCCATTCCTTAAGTTCTTCTTCTAAGGCATCTAGTTCAAGTTCTTTAATTTTAAGCTTTTCAAGAACAGCAGCGTGTCTTGATTTCCTAGCAGCTTGAGAAAGGAAGGAATTTTCATCCCGTTCTTTTGGAGCTAGTGGATTTGCTTGTTCTTTTGCTTCTGTAGGTGTTCCTTCAGAGTTTGATTGATCTTCCTGAGGTGGCTTTGTTTGAATCTTTTCTCCGTTTCCGGCCAAGTGTTCAGGGGAAAGGATATGAAAAGCTTCTGCTGCAAAAGCATCTTCATTGGGATCAATATCTGGTTCTTTGGGCTTTTCTTGTTTCTGCCCATGTTCCACCATGAAAGGTGTTTCTATTGTTTTAACCTGATTTGCCTTTAAAACTCTGAATACCATAAGAATACCTTAATAGATTTTGTTTGAATCTGGTTTGTCGATATAAAGTCGGTTTTCTTTCATTAAACCTTTGACTTCATTGATAATACGTTCTTTTGCCAAAGAAATTTCACTTTGGCTGACATTTTTACGCAGAGTGGCTTCTGCTTTTAAGTCGTTAAACATATTATTAGACATTGCCGCTGCTATGTTTTTAACTACTGATTCAGGAGCACCTATAAGAGCAACAGCTAAGTCTTTTATAGTTACATACTTTAGAAGCATTTGAACACCAGCCTGATTTGCGTAAGCCAAATCTTCAAAGAGTATTATCTGCTTTCTAAGTTCTGATAGTAAATCTGGTCTTCTTTCCTGTTCAAGAATAGGAGTCAGACCGGCAATAATATCAGTCTGGGTTTTAGTGTCGCAATATTGTAGTATATCAACAAGGATATCAATCCCTCTAGTTCGATTAGCCAATCATTTCCTCCTCGCCTGGTCTAGAAACAATGATTTCGCCCTTGCTTTCAAGTTTCTTTACCAATTTAACTATGCGCTGCTGAGCCTGGTCAACGTCACGCATTCTAACAGGTCCCATATATGCCATATCTTCTTTGAGCATTTCTGCTGCACGTTTGGACATATTCTTGTAGAATTTTTCTTTGACTTCGTCTGTAACACCCTTGAGTGCAAGAGAAAGGTCTTTCTGGTCGATTTCTTTGAACAGACGCTGTAAGCCACGGTCATCAATAAGAACAACGTCTTCGAATACGAACATTTTCTTCTTGATTTCATCAGCAAGAATCGGTTCCTGAACTTCCATTGTTTCAATAATGGTCTTTTCAGTGGCTCTATCAACAGAGTTCAAAATATTGACAAGAGGTTCGATACCACCAACATTTGTAAGATCCTGACCAATAATAGAAGAAAGCTTTTCTTCAAGGTAGTTTTCTACTTCACGTGTGATATCTGGGCTTGTTCTATCCATCAATGCAAGACGCTTGGCTATTTCAAGCTGTGAGTCGTGGTCCATAGACTGTAGAACGACAGCAGCTTTTTCTGGCTGTAAATAAGCCATAATCATAGCAACAAGCTGTGGATGTTCGTTTTGAATAAGTGTAGCCAATTGGCTTGGGTCTGCTGTTCTAGCCGCTTCAAATGGCTGTAACTGCAGTGAAGTACCCATTCGGGCAAGAATTTCCAATGCTTTGCCAGGTCCAACGGTTTTTTCTAATAGGAGTTTTGCATATTCTAAGCCACCTTCTGCATAGAACTTTCTAGCCATCATCATTTGTTCAAATTCAAATAATACAGAGAGTTTTTCTTCTGTAGAGATTTTTCTCTGCTTGGCTATTTCAATAGTGAGAGTTTCTATTTCCTGGTCAGAAAGAGATTGCAGAATAACTCTGCTTGTTTCTGGGCCAAGAAAAACTAGCAGAATAGCTGCTTTTGCTTTTCCAGGAATGTTTAATGCCGGCAAGTCTTCAGGTTTTAAGACCACTTGTTGTGGTTGGACATCAGTAGCCAAAGTTCAATCTCCTATTATTTATTATTGAGCCAACCTCTGATGACTTGTATAGCATCATCGGGTTTTCTTTCAATAAGTTCTCTAACACGTTTTTCAAGTTCGTCACGAGCAAGGGCTTCAGCATTGAGCTTGCTGAGTTCGCCTTCTCTTTCTCTATCACGTTCGGAAACAATCTTTTCAAGTCTTTCAATTTCACCCTGAAGTTTGCCATCAGCTTTCTTTTGGAAGGCTTCACGGAATGCATATTTTTCTTCAGGACTCATTTCTTCGAAGTCAGGTGGTAATTCATCATTTTCAGAAGCATATTTATAAGCTTTAAGTTTAAGATCTTGAACTTTGCGTTTCTTTTCTTCGAGGTTAGTAATTTCTGGGAACCAGTTCTTAACGTCAGAGAAACGTTTTTCGTATTCTTTCCATTGTTTTTCGTTCTGAGCAAGAAGTTGTTTTTCACGTTCTTTGCGAAGTCTTTCGGCTTCTTCAGCAGCTTTGGCAAGGCGTTCCTATTCCTTGGCAAGGCTTCTTGCCTTTGTGATTCTAGCTATAATATAAATTAAACCGATGAGTATCGGGAAAGCCATGAGGAGGCCCATAATAATCTTAAACATTTGTTTTTCCTGCTCCTTTTTTAGAGCCATTTCTTCTCTTGCACGAACTAGGTCGTCATTCCTGAATGGCATTACCATTAGATTCATTTTATCGCCACGTGATTTATCATAACCAATAGCAGTTTGGGCTATAGCCAAAATCTGGTCTTCAGTATTCTTATATTCTGAAGGATCACCATTTATGACTACAGAAGCAGTTAATCTTCTTATAGTGCCCTGTTCTTTTATGAATTTTTCCTTTGATTTGGTAACTTCATAGTTAGTAATAGTGCCGTCTCTTTTATATTTATTTAAAACGCCATTTTCTGTGCCAGGGTAGGCTGGGGAGCCAGGAGGCAGATTTGAATTAACGCCTGGTTCACCGTCTTCTATTAAATCGCGGCCTTCATATTCTTCATTTTCTGTCTTTTGGGAAATAACAATGCCTTGATTAGTGCCTTCTAATGGAACTACAACATCGCTGACAGCTTCTTTCTGGTCGAAATCCATTTCCAAGCGAACTTGAACAATAGCTTTGCCGTCGCCGAACATTGATTCAAGCATTCTTTGAAGGGCACCCTGCAAATATCTTTCTCTATCTCTTGTAATCTTAATCTGAATGGTCTGAGATTTTTCGATGGTCATCAAATCTTCATCTTCGATTACGCGAGTAAGGTCATTTGCATGGTCATCGCAGATTTTAACCTTGTCAGGTTCAAGACCTTCTACTGCAGAGCAGATAAAATCTCTGATTGCTCTTATTTGATTAGGTTCAACAGTAGTATTGGGTTTAAGTTTTAAGAGAACGCTGGCTGAAGGTTCTTTCTGGTCTTCTTTAAAAGTGGTCTTCTTGGGCTTAACGATATTTACGTTAGCGTCTTCAATTGGGCCCATTCTCTTTAGGGCTGTAACAATTTCTTCTTGCAAACCTCTGACGAAGTTTAAATCAAATTCTTGCTGAGTAGTGCCTTGGAATAGGGAGCGCTGGTCGATAAGTTTTTCCCAGCCGGCTTTTGCTTCAGGGAGAGTTTTTTCTTCTGAGAGTTTTAATAAAATGTAGGATTTATCTGTTGTGGGAACAAGTATTTCATTGGCAGTCTTACCAATCTTATGGTCTAAACCCAACTCAGTTAGTTTAGCGTTGATTTTACTGGCATCATCTAACTTGAGTTCTTCTTGAAAAAGAGGAATATACTCTTTATCTGTTCCCCACATTGCTGCTACAATAATAGCAACAACAACCAAACCGACAACGGAACCTAAAATAATACGCTGTGTTTTTGACAGCTTAGTAATCGGTTCCCACAGTTGCCTGAGGTAATCGTTCATTTATCTGCACTCCCTATTTATGACTCCTATTGGATTGTTTGTTTATATTTATATTTTTTTATAGGAGTTTTTTTGTATATATATTTATAGTACGCCAAACAAATCTTGTAAAGAGCAAACAAAAAAATAATGAAATTATTTTTTTGTTCGGGATTAGAGGTTAGAAGTTCATTCTCATTATTTCTTTATATGCTTCTATAACCTTTCCACGAACTTCAATAGTCAGGTTCATTGCTGTTTTAGCTTTTTCAGCAGCAATCATAACGTCGTGGAGATTTTCAACTCTTCCTAAAACTGCATCTTGAGTGAGTTTGTCTGATTCTTTCCCTAGAGCATCGACTTCTCCTATTGCAGTTTCCAATTTATCTAAAAATGTTCCCCATTGTTCTTTTGCATTAGTGGTAGGTCTTCTTGGTTTATCACTAAGAACACCATGTAATGGATGGTTTTCGTTTATTCTCATTTGCACTCCCTGTTTTTAGATATTAGATATAAGATATAAGATATAAGATTTAAGATTGAAGAATTGTCATATCATCTATCTTATGTCTTATATCTCCATTTTTGGTCTTTTATCTTTTATCTTACTTGCTGCTGATATTCAAAGCAGCATTAGTAATATCTTTGGCTGAATTGATACAGGTAACATTAGCTTCGTAAGCACGTGTAGCAGTGATCATATCAACCATTTCGTGAACGATGTCAATATTTGGTCTTCTTACGTATCCATCTGCGTCTGCGTCTGGATGATTGGGGTGTATTCAAGCTTGAATGGAGTCATGTCGTCTAGGATTGCATTAACTCTAACCCCTCGACCAGGTTCCTGAGGGTAAATTCTATCCATGTATGCACGCTGACCATATGCGTGTCTTGCTTCAAAAATTGCAAGTTTTCTTCTGAATGGTCCACCATCTTGTGTTCTGGTTGTGTTTACGTTAGCGATGTTGTTAGAAATAACATCCATGCGGAGGCGTTCCGCGGTAAGACCACTTGAAGAAATATCAATACTTCTGAACATTGTCATCAGGCTCTACCTCCTCTGCTTATAACGTCATTTAACTGTGCGGACATCTGGGCCAGTCTATTGGCATGAATTTGATATGTCATGGTGTTCTTTGCCAAATCGCTCATTTCTACATCGATATCAACATTATTTTTATCGTTTCTCATAATGTGAATTCTGTCTTTGTGAGTGGTCGGGCCAATCTGCATATAATCAGTATTGCCTATAGGAATATGCTTGTCATCTTCTCTACGACCGATGATATCAACTTTGCCATCGAAAACTCTTGCCATTTCGTCTTCAAAAGTAACAATCTGGCGTTTAAACAAGGGGGTGTTTACGTTAGCTATATTATTGGAAATAACTGCCTGTCTCTTAGAAGCTACATCTAAACCTTTTGAAAGCAGATTAAATGTTGCTGTTCCGGTTAATCTTTCAAACATATCTTGTCTCCCTTGTTTTATTTTCTTCTATAAGAATCGGCAGTTTTCTGTTCATACTTTAGTTTTTTTTAGATATAAGATATAAGATGTAAGATGTAAGATATAAGATTGAAGAATGAAGAGTGAAGAGTGAAAAGTGAAGAATTCTTCTATCTTATATCTCCATTTTTGGTCTTATATCTCATTTCTCATTTCACCCATCATGCCAAGCTTTGCTTGGATATTTGCTCTAAGTAGTCTACCCATTGTCATAAACGTATGGCTTTCAGGGCTAAAGCCCATACGCCATACTTTTTATGACGAATGTGTAGACTTCACTTCTCACTTCTCATTTCTCCCATCATGCCAAGCTTTGCTTGGCTATTTGCTCTATGTAGTCTACCCATTGTCATAAACGTATAGCTTTCAGGGCTAAAGCCCATACGCCATACTTTTTATGACAAATGCGTAGACTTCATTTCT
>JAFPZP010000104.1 GCA_017417215.1 Candidatus Rifleibacteriota bacterium
AAAGCTAGTTCCATCAATATGAAAATAGCCTTCAAATCTGATAGATACGGCGAAACAGGCAAAGGCGACTACATCAACTGCCCAATGAACAAAGAAGAATATGAAAACTTTGTTCGTGAGCTTTTAGCCGCAGAAAGAATAGACCTTTCTGAAATGGAAAAGAATGCCAAAAAGCAGTTCTTCAGCGCTTGTCAGCCCGTAGAAATAATAGCAGAATCAGGCGAAAACTCTTTAAGATTCGGTCCATTAAAACCAGTAGGTTTAACTGACCCACGCACCGGAAGAAGACCTTGGGCTGCAGTTCAGCTTCGCCAAGACGACCTTTTAGGAAGTCTTTACAACATGGTAGGCTTCCAGACCAATCTTAAACATGGTGAACAAAAGCGTGTATTCAGCATGATACCAGGTTTAGAAAATGCTGAATTTATACGCTTAGGGCAGATGCACCGCAATTCTTATATTAACGCTCCTAAAGTCTTATTGCCAACTATGCAGTTAAAGAAAGACCCCAATATTTTCTTTGCTGGTCAGCTTAGCGGCGTTGAAGGATATACTGAATCTGCTATGAGTGGCTTAGTTGCAGGTTTGAATGCAGCAAGAATAATTCAAGGGAAAGAACCTCTGGTATTCCCACCTCAGACTATGATTGGTTGCTTGCTTAACTATATTACTTTCGAAGGTCACAAAGATTTCCATCCGATGAATATTAACTTTGGAATATTTGAGAACATCGAAAACGAAAGAAGCGAAGTCAGAAAAGAAAGAATTATTAAGGCTGCTCGCAGAGCCTTCAGAGAATTTATTAATAAGATTTAAAAGTCTGCTTTACTATATCTAACAGGCTGGTGATGCCTCGGCGGGTTGAGTATGCCACTGGAATAGAGTGTTTTTCAGCATAAGCATTGAGTTCACGTAAAAGTGCATGAGAAACCTGCTTTGTTACTATAACCATCAAATCAGGCTTTCCAAAACCAAGGCTTATTTCGCTTAATAAGCTAAAACCGCTGAACCACTTAGCTTCAAGACCAGCACGGTTAAGAGCTTTTTCATACTCTAATCCAACTCTGTCTCCGCCAAATACAATTACTTTCTGACCATCAAATTTGGTTTCTTCAGACTTTTCGCTGTCTTTATCTGCAGATTTCTTAACAGTCTTAACTGTATTCTTATTGATTTTTGCAGTATCAGGAAGAATATCTATTTTGTAAATACCACTTTGTCTATTGTCTAGTTCTGGTAATAAAACACCTCTAGCTGGTCTGCCAACCCATTTTTCGGTTACATCTAAGAAAATTGGCAGTTTTTCATCTTCATAAGTCAGAACACCTTTGCCATCTTCAAGATTTATAACCCCGAAAACTTCTTTTCGTTCTTCTTTTTCCAAGCTTGAAATAGAAACCAGCTTATCACCATCAAATTCAGCAAGCATATATTCTTCGGGAACGGCTATATTTACAGGAACAGAAGCAAAATCTAAATAATAAACCTGTCCAGTAACAGAAACAAATAACCAGCATTTCTTTCCAGCCTTTTCACCAGCATCTTTACCATATCTGGTTTTTGAAATTAACTGCCCTGCTACACTCTGAGTCTTATTTTTCTCTTTAGCAGAATAATCGGCCAATCTCTGCTTTAAGCTTTCTACCAGCTCATTCTGACTATTTATATTATCTGTCTTAAGATGCAAATCAAGATTTTCAGCTTTTATGCGGTTAAGACTAGCTTCACGATTATTAATCGCCTTTTTTAATTCTTTATTTTCCTTTAAAGCCTCATCAAGCTTGAATCTCAAATCATTCAATTCTGAATCAGATACTTTAGGAGCAGGCTTAGAAGCCAGTTCAGCCTTGGCAAATGCCAGTTGAGAAGTGAGGCTTGAATTTAAATCTTTTTCTTTTTCAAGTTCAGAACTAAGTTTTTTATTTTCTTTTACCTTGTTTTCAAGTTTTGAAGAATAATTGGAAACTTCGGTCTGACGCCTGCTCTGTTCGTTTCTTAAATCTTTATTTTCTGATTTTAGCTGTTTATTAACATCTTCTAAGATTTCTAATGCGGCTTTAATCTTCTGTAGTTCTTCATAGACAACTGCATTGAAATTGCCCTCATAAGCCCCATTATTTGTATCAGGAGCAGCAATCATATCTTTAGAATGTAGAGCAGCTTCAACTTCGGCATTTGTCAAAGCTGATTTAGCCAATTCTTCTGCTTTCTTAAGCTCTTCTTTAGCCTTAGCTTCTCTATCAGCTTCTTCCAGAATATCTTTATATAAAAAATCAGATTTTTCTCTAGGGTCAATTATAGATAAAATGCGAACTTTATCGTGATTACCAAACTCACCTTTTTTCAATCTTTCAATAGCTTCTGCATTTCCTGGTATTTTGAAAAAAGCCATGGAATCAGAATTCTTATCAACCCAGGTTAGAAGAATAATTCTTCTGAGAGGATTGTTATTGCTAGCATAATTTAAGACTTCTTTTATTAAGCCTTCTTTGTCGGCAATTACACCGTTATGCATGAAACGAGAACAACGAGACCTTAGAATATTATTGGGTCTTACCCAGGAAAGAATTTCCTGATTAGCAGTATCAAAACAGATAAGCTTCAAGAGTTCTGTATTGTCTATAAGTTTGTCGTAAATCTTATTCCAATATTCATCTGCCATTTTTTACTCCAATCATTACTTCCTATTTCTCAATTCTCAGCTCTCAACTCTCATCTCTCAACTCTCATCTCTCAACTCTCATCTCTCAACTCTCATCTCTCAACTCTCATCTCTCAACTCTCAATTCTCATCTCTCATCTCTCATCTCTCAATTCTCAATTCCTTACGAGATCTTTAAGATGGGCAAGAATATTCATCGCTTCTAACGGAGTGATATTGTACAAATCTATATTTTTTACAGCATCGGCTAATTCGTCATTTGGGAAAAACAAACTAAGCTGAACAGGCTTTTCTTCCTTCTTGCCATTCTTCGGGTCTGAAGCACTTTTAACAGGTCTCGTAACTCTGCTGACTTCATCGTTTTCAGTCTTTTCTAATTCAAAGAGTATTTCTTTTGCTCTGTCTACGACATCTGTTGGTAGACCCGCCAATCTGGCAACTTCAATACCGTATGACTTGCTGGCTGGTCCTTCATTTATTTCATGCAGGAAAACCATGTTTCCAGTTTTTTCATCATGTTTAACACCAACATTCAGATTGAATATACCCTCATGAATAGAGTCTAAATCGGTAAGTTCATGATAATGAGTAGCAAACAAAGTTCTAGCGCCTAATTTCATATTGATATATTCAAGAATAGACCAGGCAAGAGAAAGACCATCGAAGGTAGAAGTGCCTCGGCCTATTTCGTCAACAATCAAAAGGCTTTTCTTTGTGGCATTCTTAAGAATTGATGAAGTTTCCATCATTTCAACCATAAAAGTTGACTGACCTCTAAGAAGATTAACTGAAGCCCCAACACTGGTGAATATTCTGTCAACTACACCTATTTCAGCACATTATGCATTAACAAAGGAGCCAATCTGAGCCATTAAAACTATTAATGCAGTTTGGCGAAGGTATGTAGACTTACCAGCCATATTAGGACCAGTAATAATAGCTTGCAAACGTGTATCTTTCAAAATCAAATCATTAGGGTGAAATTCACCACTACTCAAAAACTTTTCTACAACAGGGTGACGACCTGCTTTTATTGTTATCTCATTTTTTTCAGTTATGGTTGGTTTGCAAAAATCTGTATCTGCGGCCAACTGAGCTAAGGCAGAGATAACATCTATTTCTGCAATAGCTGAAGCATTGTCTTTTATCGGTTGAGTAAACTCTATTACCTTAGCCACAAGACTTTCATATATTTCTTTTTCTATAGCAAGTATCTTGTCGTTTGCAGTAAAAATCTTGTTCTCAAAGTCTTTCAGTTCTGCTGTAATAAAGCGTTCGTAGTTTTTAATAGTCTGTCTTCTAATATAACGTTCTGGTGCTTGACTTGCCTGGCCAGCCGAGATTTCAATATAGTAACCAAAAACAGAATTCTTGGAAACCTTTAAAGTTTTTATTCCAGTTTCATTTCGTTCTTTTTCTTCGTATTCTTTCAACCACTGATTACTGTTCTGTAGAAGAGTTCTAAGACCATCAAGCTCTTCATTAACCCCAGTCTTTATTACACCCCCATCAGAAATTGCAGGAGGCAGTTCATCATTAAGGTTTTTGCTTAACAAAGCGGTTAATTCATCTAATGGCTTAAGGTTTGCAGCTAACTCTTTCTGATCAGCATTTTCAAGAATGCTTTTGAGTTCAGGAACCGTTGTTAAACCAGAGTTCAAAGAATACAAATCTCTTGGATTTCTGCTTCCCAGAGTGATTTTACTTAAAATTCTTTCTAAGTCAGAAATGTTCTTTAATACATCTCTCAATTCTGCTAGCAGCAAAGCATCTTTAACAAAGAACTCTACTTTATCAAGACGTTCATCTATGGCTTTTTTGTTGGTGAGAGGCTTAAGCAGCCACTTTTTAAACATTCTTGCACCCATACTCGTTTTGGTGCGGTTTAAAACATCGAATAAAGTTCCGCCAACATTATTATTTTTGCTGTTGGGAAGAAGCTCGAGATTGTTTAATGTAGCTTCATCCAATACCATACCATCGCCTAGTTTGTATTCTTTAGGCAAACTTAGGTGGCTTAAAGAACATCTTTGAGTATCAAAAAGATGGTCTGCCAATATTCCTAGAGTTCTCAGACTTAATGAAGGCATAGAAATAAATCTTGCCTTATGTTCATTTGGATAAAGGCTTGAAACCATATCAACAGCGTCTTTTTCGTTAAGTTTCATAGTCTTAACTTCAGCATTAATATGATTCCAGGGTGGGTTTTCTAGCATTTCTCCAGAATTGCTTAAATAAAGGATTTCTCTAGGCATCAGTCTGGTGAATTCTTCCGGAACAAGGCTTAATTCTGCGGTATCACCAGTTGTCATAATAACTTCACCAGTACTTATATCCGCAGAAACTATGCAGAAACGATCGGAATTATTCCCAAAAGCTGTAAGGTAATTATTAGTAGAACCTTCCAACATATTCGGGTCAGATAGCGTGCCTGGAGTTATTATTCTGACTATATCACGTTTAACAAGGCCTTTTGCCTTTTTGGGGTCTTCAAGCTGTTCACAGATAGCAATTGTATAATTCTTCTGAACAAGCTTATTTATATACCCATCAATGGCATGATATGGAACCCCAGCCAGCGGAATCGGATTATCTCCGCTTTTCCCTCTAGCAGTCAGAGTAATTTGTAGCTCTTTAGAGACTAATACTGCATCTTCAAAAAATGTTTCGTAGAAATCACCACAGCGGAAAAGCAGAATAGCACCAGGGTTTTCCTTTTTCAGGCTTTTATATTGCTGCATTAAAGGGGTTAAACCCACATCTGTATTAGTTGCTTCGTTTGTAGTTTTATTTTCTGAAGACACTTTTACTGCCTCTATTCATCAAAATTTAAAGTCGGCTGGGAAACATTCTGATTCAAAGTTGCTAAATTATCTGGAGCTTTCAGCCCCATATAGTCCCAGGCTGCTTTTGTTGCTACACGACCTCTTCCGGTTCTTGCCAGGAAACCAATCTGTATTAAAAAGCTTTCATAAACATCATAGATGGTATCTGCTTCTTCCCCTACAGATACAGCTAGGGTATCAAGACTTACAGGACCACCATTAAAGCGATTAAGCAATACTTCAAGAATCTTTCTATCTATATAGTCTAAGCCCATTTTATCGACTTGAAGCATTGTCATACCCATATCAACTGTTTCTAAATCAACAGTCTTATGTTTTTTAACCTGAGCGACGTCTCTCATGCGCTTAAACATTCTGATTGCCACACGAGGAGTACCTCTTGAACGACTTGCAATCTCTCTTGCAGCATCGTTATCAACTGGATAGCGTAATTTTATAGATACAGCTTTAATAAGTTCTGTAAGCTCATCAACTGTATAATAGTCTATTCGAGAAACAACACCAAATCTTGTTCTCATAGGTGCGGAAATATCGCCTTCTCGAGTTGTGGCGCCAATAAGAGTGAAGGGCTGAACTTTCATTCTGATACTTCTAGCAGTAGGACCTTTACCTATCAGAACATCAAAATGGTAATCTTCCATTGCGGGGTACAGCACTTCTTCAACATTCTTATTCAGTCTATGGATTTCATCTATAAACAAGACATCACCACGTCTTAAGCCTGTTAACAGTGCGGCAATATCACCAGCTCTATTAAGAACAGGACCAGAAGTGATTTTTATCTGTACACCCATTTCGTTGGCTATTACATTTGCCAATGTGGTTTTCCCTAGACCTGGGGGACCTAGCATCAATGCATGGTCTAACGGTTCTCCTCTTTGTTTTGCAGCAGCAATAAATATTCTTAGCTTTTCTACTATCGGCTTCTGCCCAACAAAGTCATTGAAGAACTGAGGACGAAGAGAAGGAAGCATTATTTCTTCGTCACCTCTAATGGGTGTACGAGATAGAACAGTACCTTCCTCCATCTCTTGATTAATTAAATCGTCTATTTCTTTGTCTGCCTTGTTTTTTGCCATGGTAACAAGATAATACCCTAATGAGTTATTTCTTTCAAGATAAAAAAGATATAAGATTGAAGATTGAAGATGGA
>JAFPZP010000105.1 GCA_017417215.1 Candidatus Rifleibacteriota bacterium
TAAATTGTCCTCCTAACGTGTTAAAAATATATGACTGGCAGGTCAATATTTCTATTATACACGTTAGGAGTTTTTATTTTTTGTTCATCGCTAAAGCTATAAAGAACCACGCGACTATCGCGTGGTTTTCTTATACAATAAAAAACGCTTGGATTATCCAAGCGTTTTTTAATTCGTTAAAAACTTATCTTAATTTGATTTGATAAGTCTTATCTAACTTAGCAACCATTTTATCAACTAATGGCTGAACTTCGTTATCAGTAAGGGTCTTTTTAGCATCTCTGAAACTTAAAGCATAAGCAAGAGAGCGGAACCCTTCCTGTATGCCTTTGCCCTGATATACGTCAAATAAATGACAATCTTCAAGGAGATTACCGCCTTCAGCTACCAGTATTTTCTGTATGTCTCTGTGAGCTACTGTTACAGGTGCTAACAATGCAAGGTCTCTTCTGATTGCTGGAAACTCAGGAATAGCCTTCATTCTTGGAGCAGTTTCGAGGCATTCTGCAAGCTTATCTAGGTCTATTTCTACTAAGAAAATGCTCTTTGGAAGCTTCTTGTTATCAAGCAGATTGGGGTGAATCTGACCGAAAGAACCTATTGGGTTCTTCCCTAAGAGAATATCCATCTGCATAGTTGGGTGGAATATTGAATTCAAGCTTGGGGCAAAGCGAATTTTAGCTTTAACTAAATCGGCTAACCCTTGAACAAAGCCTTTAATAGTAAAGAGATCGAATTCTTTTTTACTGTCGTGCCAATCTCGGCAGTTCTGAGCACCGCAGAAACCAACACTTAATCTTGTATGTTCTTCGCTCATTCCAGCAACAGAAGTATGGAATACTTTGCCGATTTCAAAGAACTTCAGATTGAATTCGTCATTCAAAACGTTGCGTCTAATAGCATCAAACATATTCCATTTAAGGCTTGTTCTCATTGCTTTCATTTCTTCAGAAAGAGCGTTTTTAAGCATTAATGGCTTCTTTTCATGGAAACAACCATCAAGATTTGCTGGAATAAAGCTATAGGTGATTAATTCACTGAAACCGTTAGAAACAAGATGGTCTTTCAAACGTTTTTCAAGTTTTTGAAGTGCTGTTGGAAGCTGTAAATTAGAAGCTACAGCAGGAAGGGTTTCTGGAATATTGTTATAACCATAAAGTCTGGCAACTTCTTCGATTACATCAGCTTCTTGAGAGATATCGTGTCTGTAAGGTGGAACACTGACTACCAAGTCTTCGCCTTCTCTTCTGGTTTCAAATTTGAAACGTAGCAAGTAAGTTTCAATCTGAGCAGTAGTTAGATTGATACCAACCAGCTTATTCAAACGTTTTGTTCGAACTTTAATCTGTCTTAGTATTTCTGGTTTCGGATAAACATCACAAATGCCTCTTACCGGCTGAGCATTTGCATATTCTTTTGCAAAGCTGGCTGCAGCATTTAAAGCTATAGGAACATTATCTATATTTGTGCCTCTTTCAAAGCGGTAAGAAGAGTCAGACTGCAAGGCAAGCTTCTTTGAGGTTTTTCTAACGGTAACTGTGTCGAAGGAAGCGGCTTCGAAAAGAACATTAGTAGTGCTTTCTGTAACAGAAGTATCAAGACCGCCCATAACGCCAGCTATTGCAACAGCCTTTTCTTCATCTGAAATAACTAGCATATTTTCTTCTAAAGTTCTTTCTGCATCGTCTAATGTTTTCATCTTTTCATTAGCTTTAGCATTTCTAACTATTATATGCTTCCCTGCAAGTTTATCGTAGTCGAAAGCATGCATTGGATGACCAATATCAAGCATAATATAGTTAGTAATATCTACTATATTATTTATTGAGCGGACACCAACGTTTTCTAAGCGTTCTTTCATCCAATCTGGTGATGGACCAACTTTAACATTGCGAACTAATCTTGCACCGTATCTTGGGCAGAGTTCGGTATTGTTGATGTCTATTTTGATTAGGTCACTAATATTATCATCTCCGCTGTCATCACCCAATGGTTCACGTTTTAATGGAAGATTGAAAATAGCAGAAAGTTCTCTTGCAATGCCTAAATGAGAAAGAGCATCGCCACGGTTAGCTGTAATGCTTATTTCAAAGATAACTTCATCAAGTTTGAGAGCTTTAACTATGTCTTCACCTAGTGTTAAATCCGGAGGCAAAATATAAAGACCGCTGTGGTCTTCGGAGAGACCTAATTCTCTTTTGCTGCACATCATACCGTAAGAGTCTATGCCTCTGATTTTTGCTTCTGTGATTTCAAAGCCAGATGGAAGCTTAGCGCCTAATACTGCTACAGGAACTACGTCGCCAGCTTTGTGATTCTGAGCACCACAGACTATCTGTAAAGGTTCGCCTTTTCCTATATCTACTTTACAAAGAGAAAGATGGTCTGAATTTGGATGAGCATCTTTTGTTAAAACCTTGCCTACAACAACGCCTTTTATGTTTTTGCCTGGCTGTATAATTTCTTCGACTTCCAAACCAGTCATAGTCAAAGCTTCAGCAATCTTTTCAGGAGTTTCATTAATATCAATATAATCTTTTAACCAGCTTAATAATACTTTCATTGCGTTTCACCTCAGAATTGTTTCAAGAATCTTGTATCAGAGTTGAAAAGCAATCTGATATCATTAATGCCGTAACGAAGCATTGCAATGCGTTCAATACCCATACCAAAGGCGAATCCGGTATATTTTTCAGTATCGTATTTAACTGCTTCAAATACTTTGGGGTTGACCATACCGCAACCTAGAATTTCCATCCAACCAGTGCCTTTGCAGACTTTGCAACCTTTGCCTTCACAGAAAATGCACTGAATATCCATTTCTGCAGAGGGTTCTGTAAATGGGAAGTAACTAGTTCTGAAACGATAGGCTCTTTTACCAAACATTTCTTTTACGAAAGCAATCAAAGTGCCTTTGAGGTCGCTCATGCTAATGTTTTCACCAACTACTAGACCTTCCATCTGATGGAACATGGGGCTGTGGGTAATATCGTAATCACAACGATAAACTTTGCCAAGAGCAATCATTTTCAGAGGAGGTTCAATTTTTTCCATAGTTCGAACCTGCATTGGAGAAGTCTGTGTTCTTAAAACCTGGTCAGATTCAAGATAGAAAGTATCTTGCATATCTCTTGCAGGATGGTGTTTTGGAACGTTCAAAGCTTCAAAATTATAGTATTCTTCTTCTATTTCCGGGCCCTCAGTGAGGAAGAAACCCATAGCTTGGAATATATTTATAACTTCGTTAGCAACCTGGGTTACAGGGTGTAAAGAACCAATTGTCGGGTAAGTGCCAGGCATAGAATGGTCTGGTTTTTCTGCTTTGAGCTTTGCATCAAGTTCTTGCAAAGCAAGCTTTTTCATTGTTTCTTCAATCGAAGACTGTATTTTAGTCTTAATTTGATTGATGGCGGCACCAGTAGCTTTTCTTTCTTCGATACTGAGTTTGCCAAGTCCCTTTAATAATTCTGTTACTTCGCCCTTTTTGCCTAAATATTTGACTCTTAGGGCTTCTACATCTGCTGTTGTCTTTGCAGATTCCATTTCACTCTGGAACTGGTTCAACAGTTTTTCATGTGATTCAGACATTTGAGCTCCTTTATTTAAAAACTGCTTGATGCAGAGGTTTACGTTTTTATAAGATCAAATTAAGATACAAGAATTCTTGCAACTTGAATCTTGTAACTTAAGACCAATAAATATAGCTGATTTTTTGAAAAATTTAAAGTCTTTATTGAATTTTAGAGTTTCTCAATTCTCAATTCTCAACTCTCAACTCTCAGTTCTCAATTCTCATTTCTCAAATCTATTCCTCGCCCATTCATATAGGCACATTGCCGCGGATGTTGCAACATTGAGCGATTCAACTTCACCACACATTGGAATTGCTACTCTTGATTTGCATTTGTCTTTGATGAAGTCAGACAATCCCTGACCTTCCTGTCCCATAAATAAAGCTGACTTTTCATCAAATTTAAAACTTTTAAGTGTAGTGCCTCGCATATCGGCACAGATAGTCATATAACCATTTTTATTCAAAATTGAAAATAAGTTTTCTACATCTACATTAGCAATTACAGGCAATCTAAAGTTGGAGCCCATTGCTGCTCTTATGACTTTGTGATTATTGGGGTTGCAACAGCCTTTTAAAAGTATAATTGCAGAAACTCCCATAGCTTCTGAAGTTCTCATAATAGTGCCTATGTTACCAGGGTCTTGAAGTCTGTCTAGAACTACTAACATTTCTGCTTTTGTAACAACATCTTCTAATTCTGGGGAAGGGGAGGGCGTTAAAAAGGCAATTACTTCGTTAGGGGTCTGCACTGTTGATAGTTCTCGCATCAACCCTTTGCTGATTTTATATGTAATTTCAACTAGATGCTCCCCAAAAGTTTTACTTTGGGGGAGCTGGCAGCCATTAGGCTGACTGAGGGGGCTGCAATGCTTAGCATTGCGGAGAAGAGAAGAGTGATTGCCTAGCAATCCAGTTTCTTCTGTGTTTACAAAAATCATTTCAGGCTTAGCACCTGATTTTATTGCTTCACCTAATAATTTATGACCCTCAACAACAATAAGATTTTCAGCACTAGGATTACTAATGGCTTTTAAAGCTCTTTTTATTATAGGATTATTTCTGGATTCTATGTATTTCATATTGTTAAAGCAATCACAGAGATTATTATATTAAAAGGTAAAATGTAAATGTTAATCAATTAGTTACATTTAGTTTTTATTGTTTTTGGTAATTATTGTAGTTATTGTTATAAGAGAGTTTGCAAAGTAACGATTATTTCATATTTTCATTAGTATACTAGCTTTCGATTAAACAATAAAAACAACAAAAACTAAAAACCAATAACAAATTGCTTTATTATAGACTATAAAAAAAGGCGAGTTAAATATAACTCGCCTTTTTTTACTAATTATTAATTAGAGTGCTTTCTTGGCAACTTCTACAACACCAGCGAAAGCTTTGGGGTCACGAACAGCTATGTCAGCAAGAACTTTTCTGTTAAGTTCTACGCCAGCCTTCTTAAGACCGTTAATAAAATTGCTGTAAGACATTTCATTTTCGCGGCAAGCAGCATTGATTCTAGTAATCCAGAGTGATCTGAATTCACCAGCGCGTTTGCGGCGGTCTACTAATGAATGTGTTAAAGCATGTAAGAAAGCCTGTTTAGCAACTTTCTTTACATTATTATGGCAACCCCAGAAACCTTTGGTGAAACGGAAGAGTTTCTGTTCTTTACGTCTTGCATTACTTGAACTTTTTGATCTTGACATGATTTTTTTCTCCTGTATCTATCTATTTTAAACCCAATTAATTCTTCAACTTGGGTTAGGAGTATGGAAGCATTACTTTGAGAGCTTTTTCATTGGTCTTATCACAATTTAAGCCCTGGCGATAAGCTCTTTTGCGTTTGCTGGACTTCTTGGTCAAAATATGTTTGCCGTAAGCTTTGAAACGTCTGAAAGCACCGGAACCAGTTCTTTTAATACGCTTTGCAGCGGCACGATTTGTTTTAATCTTTGGCATAATACTTTCTCCTGTATCACTTATTTCTTCTTCGGTTGTCTGAAGAGAATCATAGTTATTGCACTGCCTTCTTGGGCGGCATCTCTTTCGATATCTGCATCTTCACCAAGAATTTCCTTCATTCTTTCGACTACCTTGTAGCCTACTTCCATGTGGGCCTTTTCACGCCCTCTAAAAGCTACAGATACCTTAACCTTGTCACCATCATCCAGAAATTTCTTGATTGCATTGCATTTAGTCTGCAAATCGCCTTCATCGGTTTTGGGTCTAACCTTAATTTCTTTCAGCTTGATGACTTTCTGCTTCTTCTTTGCATCCTTGGCTTTTTTAGCCAGTTCATACTTATACTGACCAAAATCCATGAGTCTGCACACTGGTGGGTTTGCACCCGGAGCTACCTCTACGAGGTCGTAGCCTCTTTCTTCTGCCATCTGAACAGCATCATTAGTCGGAACTATACCAACCATTGTACCCTGTTCGTCGACGAGACGAACTTGAGGAACCCTAATCTTACGATTAATTCTTACAGTCGCTTTAATAACTCATACCTCCAAAAACACAAATATTAAGTAAACAAAAAATGGAGCAGCAGAACGCTACTCCATGTTATTGTCATACATGTAGCCCTTAACTATATAAACTAATTATATTTGTTTAGGCTAACCTTTTCGCTTGAGCTAAAGGTGAGGATAATATCCTGCTTGCTTGGTAAGGTGAATATTACCAAAAGTTTACCTCAAAGTCAAGCTTTATGTACATAAATTTTAGATTTTATATAAGACAAATAATTAATAGTTGTTTTCGTCAACTCTTTGTTTCCAGTAAAGATTTTTATTATCTTTATCTCGATCTTTTAATCTTTTTATCTGAAGTTGTCTAATTGCAACTATTATTTCTTGGACATAACTATATTCTTTATCTACTCCATAAGGTTTTGCTACTGCAGAAATAGTGATTTGTGTTTTCCCATCATAAGTTGTTTCTATATTGTCTGCACTATTAGTTTTGAAAGTTATAGAACCTATATTATCGGCTATTTTTGTACCGTTTCTACTTAGAACATGGTTATTTAAAGTATATTTAACTTCTTCGTATAATTCTTTTTCTATGTCTTTTTTTTCTGAGTAAGTTGTAAAATAGTTAATTTCTTTATTATTATCTATGTCTTCTTCATTATTTTTAGGAACCCACATGCTCACAACATCTGGTCCTTCTGGAGTCCCTGATTTTATTGTTGAAATAGCCCTCTGTTCTCCCATCATTTCTTTTTGTTCAATTATAGCTCTTGATGTAGAAACATCTCTTTCTAGATACCTAGCTGCTAGACTTGCGCTTAATCTTAAATTCCCTTTGCATTCTGCAATTGCAGAATTTCTATTTGCTGCAGATACGAGTTTATAGATTGCAAGCCCTAAAATAGACATAATTACTATTCCAATTATGAGCTCAACTAGAGTAAAGCCTAATCTTTTTTTTGACATTTATTGAACCTTAATAAAAGAAATTTTTTGAGAACTTTTTTTCCCGGAACCATTTGTCCATTTTACTTCAGCAGTAATTTTACGGGAAATTACATCGTTTGTTGTATCTTCTTTTGATTCAGCTTCAAATTCAAAATCTTTGTATTTCTGTTGAGCTTTTAGTAATTCTTGAAAAGAATTAGGAGGTAAATGCTGGGATTTTATTTTCTCTCCAAAACTTTCTACTGTAGGATAATCCAAATTTTTAATTTCATCTTTGAATGATTCTAATATTTTATTTGCTATTGCAATTTTATCTAGTTGTATTTCTTCTTTTGAACCAAATGAAATAGCGTAATACAATGGAATAGCAACTAGTGCAAATATTAAAACTGCAACTGAAATTTCTGTAAAAGAAAAACCTGATTTATTCATCCTTATTTTTTTCATAGGTAAACTTAGACCAATTATCAGCAAAAGCCACATAATAACGCTTTGGCTCAAATTTCCCTGCCTTTCTTAATGAAGCTAACGGAGTAACAGAAGTAATTCTGTTGTCATAAAGAATTTCGGATTCTAATACTTGTCCTCTGACAAATTCGTTGCATACTAAATTACCGTATACTTTAGTTGTTCCATTAAAGACTGGTGCAACATTGCTAAAACATGAGGCTTCGACCTTAGAACATGAATCATCAAAATTTATGAAACCATTTCGAGCTATTAAACCTAAAGAATCTTTTTCTTTGTCAGCTAATGAAATATCAGCTTTAATATCGATACTGTTTTTGGCTACTATTAAACCGTTGCCTGTAAATGTCATTTTATCTTTGAAAATTACAACATCTGAATCGCCAGCACATTTAATGTAGTATACTCCATTTAATTCTACGTTAGTGCCATCATTTAAACCGCCGTTTTTCTTAAGCTTTTTGCAGTCTTCTAAAAAATCTGTACCTGTTTCATAAAATCTCGTAGCTTTTTTGGCATATTGTAACGTATCATAACAGTTTGCTGGCATGTATTGTGGCTCTTTATTTGAATGCCAAGGATTGGTTTCAATGTAGGAGCCATGGTTTATCATTCCGTAAGCAGCAGGATCGTATTTTTGAGGGTTAGTCGCAGATTCATCAAAAGCGTAACTCGAACCATTTGAATAAGTACTGCATTGTTCATAAGCATAATATACTTCTGTAACATCAGATACTATAGGATCTGCATCTGGGCATACTATAGCATTAGGAAATGCACCAACTCTAATTCTGCTGTAAATTGTATTGATTGGCCCTTCAGAATTTATTCCAAGTGGATATTCCATATGACCGTTACCATAAAGTAAAGTTGGAACCATGACTATATCAAAGCCTTGTTTATGATAGACATCTAAAAATCCCATTACACCAGGACTTTCAATTTTTGTACATGGAGTATTAAATTGGAACATTACAGGAAATTCTACTTCATGTTCACGTTTTGGATTAATTGGTTTACCGTTGTTATCAGTCCAACAAAATGATGGGACGGTATTAAATCTATTTTGGACTGATGATTCATAAGGAGTAAACATTTGGTTCATTTCTGTTAATTCCGGTTCTTCCAAACATCCAATGAAGCTTCTTATATTTGTTGTAGGGTCACCTTTACTAGAATATTCCGAGTTTATTCTAACCATACCAGGAACTCTTCCTGTATTTCCACCAATTAAAGAATAACTTGGTTTGTTATCATCTGATAATGGCAGATTATGAACTATAAATCTTCCAGCAGCACTTAAACCACTATGTGAAATAGTGGTAACAGAGTTCATATCTATAGGATCACCCAAAGTAGATGAATAAAGGTTAGGTTTTTCGCCAGATAATAATGGGGTATTGGCTATGAATAGGCTGTATTCTGGAGCAATTGGTTCAACATCAGCAACTTTAAAAGGTATTTCAGATACAAGAACTCTTTTTATAACCTTTTTTGAATCTTTAGGTTCATATTTGGCGGTTGTTGTAATTCTTAATATACCGCCTTTTTCTATGAGCATAGGATCATTATAATCAGAGTCTAAATTACTTACTCCTATATTACTATAACCACTTTTTACAGCATCCATTCTTTGGGATATTTCATTAACATAATCCTCAAAATCATAGTCTGGTTGACTTTCACTTCCCATTACTTTATTTCTAAGACTACTTAATTTTACAGGTCTGATATCAGGGAAAAACTTTGTGTCTTCAATTTTTTTATCAATATCCCAATAATCTGTTCCATTATCTTCGTCTTTTATATCATAGTTTTTGTCTATATCAAATAAGCTTAGTAGCCAACCAGGAAGACCTATTTCTGCAGTAATATAAAACTTCATATCTTTAGAATCATTTCTGTCTACTTTTAATGTAACATTGACTCCAAGACCGTCTTCAGCGTCATCTTCAACATCTGCCCAATCTGCTTGTGCAGCTTTTAACTTCTCTTCAGCTTCATCAAGTGCATCTTTGTATGGTTTTAAATCATCTGCAGTAACCCCTTCTTCATTCTTTTTATCATTATATTCTTTTTTAGCTTTTTCATATTCTGCGCGCACTGCATTATAGTCTGCTAAAGCATCTGAAACATCTGAGTTTAATTGAATATGTACCTTAAATTTTTTTTCTTCATGAGTCTGATTATTACCAGGGAAAGCGATATTTATTTTCCAGTTACCATTTGCCCAAACATCGACATCATTTTCTCTTTCAAAAGAAATTGAATCAGGTTTTGAATCTAAAAATTTTGCTGATTTTCCAGTGGCTTTTAGGTGTTCCGTTGTAATGCCAGCAACTTTATAATTGAGATTTGCAGGAGTGAAAGATTCAGCATTAACTAATTCACATTTAGATTCCAAAGTGATGCTATCTTTCCATCCTAAATCGTTTATTACAGAATCAAGAGTTGTTTGATATCCTGCTTCTCCTTCAAAATGTTCTAAGGGCAACAAACTTTCAACATTTAAAAGCATATTGTCTTTTTTTGTTCCAGGATTCTTGTATTTTAAAGGAGCTCTTAAAAGATAATAAAGGGGTTTTGAATCTTCATGCTGATTAGCAGTCTTTTTAATATAAGATAAAACTATATCGCTGGCTGATTCTGCCAAAGCTTCGACTTTCTTTTCATCACTGAGATATTTTGAAATACCCACTTTTTCACTTCTTGAAGAAATAAAAGAAAGTGCAAGGACAGTGAGTATTACTATTGCAACTATAACTGTAATGATAGCAGACCCCTGTCTTTTCATTCTAATAACTCCTTATATAAATTAGTATACAATTGTATATCTTTTTGAACTTCTTTTTCAGCTTCTGCTCGATTTATACCAAATTTATAAAACTCCATTTTCATTTTTACACATTCTTCAAAATACTTAGGATCATTTTTTGCTTTAATTGATTTTTCAACTTTTTCAACCCAATCCAACTGATGGGTATTTTTCTTAATTCCTAATACAGATAAGTCTTCTTTTGCACACATTAAGGCATTCATTCGAGCTGCTATGAAATAGAGTTCTAAATCCTTTGTTTCGTAGGCTATGGTCATTAAATTCTGGAGCGCAAAATACTTTGTAACTACAGTAGCTTCTGGATCTTTTACTGTTTCATTAAATAATTTAATCGCAGTTTTATAATCCTTGTTCATTAAAGCATATGACCCGTTAACGAAACCCTTATGAGATTTTATTTTATATTTTTCTATTGTTTTTTGAGAAAACCTTGGATCATTAGTTTTATTTTTGAGCCATTCAACGGCATTTTTATTGAGTTTATCTAGACTTTCCTGTCGTCTTTTTTGTAATCTTTTTATATCTTCATCTGATAACAAGGCAGGGGGTTGAGCAGCTGTTTCTTCTGTGTAATCAGAACTAGATTCTCCATAAGTGGAACCTCCTCCACTGTAAGAACTATATCCACCGCTTTGTCCATAAGTTTCTAAGTCAGAATCATTATCTGAACCAGAATATGAACCATATTTAGAAGAACGACCACCTTTTGAATTGCCGCCAGAATAATCGGAAAAATTATTAGAACCAGAACCTTTATTGGTGGAATATTTCGATTTGTCTCCACAGCCTTTTGAGCATGCAAAAATGAGCGTTAATAATATTAACGATGCACATACAGCAATAATAGTAATATTCTTGTTATCCACCTATTTATCACTCTCGATAAGGTACATAGTCTATCTTAAATTTTAACATATATAGAGTAAATTAACAAGATTAAGTTATTTTTCGCAAAGTATTAGGAAAGAGTGATAATCAAGTTTTTTAGGAAAATGCAGCGGGAAAAGGGAAATAGAAAACCGCCTCTGATTTCTCAGAGGCGGTTTAATCATCTATATGCTTTTACAATTTATTATTGTTTAGCTTTTAATGATTCGTATTCACTCTTAGCTTTGTTCATTTCCTGAGCAACCTTGAGAGCGTCATCCTGACGACCCTGGCTGAGCATTTCATTGTAAAGCTTGTAGAGTTCCTGATATTTAGCTTCAGCAAGCTGAACATCAGAGCTGTAAGAACCCATGGTTTCTGCATCAGAAGATACTGCAACTTCTTCAACTGGAACTTCAGCAGACATAGCAACTGGAATTTCAGTAGTAGTAGCACCAGCAACAGAACCGATGGTTACATCGCTAGCAACTACAGAAGAACCCAATGTAGAAGTACCAACTGGCATACCGATTGAACCATAAGATTCACCTTTGCCACCGAACCAAGATTTAAGTTTCTGAGCAGCCCAGTTACCAACATAACCACCAACGATACCGCCGATGATAGTGCCAACAGGACCTAAGCAAGAACCGAGAGCAGAACCAGCAACAGAACCGATTGTCTGACCAACAACGCCAGCCCAGTCAATTGCTTTAACTGCATTCTTGATTGAGAATCTGCCATTCTTGAGGTCGCCAGCAAGGTAAGAACCTACTGAACTACCAACGATAGAACCAAATGCTGGAGCAAGAGCTGAGAGAGCACCACCAACAACTGGTATAGCAGATAAGAATGGAGTGAAGAATGAACCAGCAGCAGCACCTGTTACAGAACCAACAACGCTACCAGCAAATTCTGCACAGCATACAGTCTTAACAGCTTTCTTCAAGCTTGGCTGTTCGCCACGCATAATCTGAGTTGCAAGGTCAGTAGCAACAGTGATACCAGCGGTCATAAGAATATTCTTTGCGCTGAAACCAGATTTCAAGCTGTCTTTTACGTTCTGAACGCCCTGTTTGGTCATGGCTTTACCAGTTTCATAACCAGCTTTTAAACCATTAACAGCTTTATCTTTAATCTTAGATAATGTACCCTTCTTTTCGCCTTTTGCATTAACATCAGCTTTAGCATTTTCAGTAGTCTGAGCAGCCTGTTCAGTTACCTGAGAAGCTTGTTCAGAAGACTGTGAGCTCTGAGAACTCTGCTGAGATTGTTCAGAAGACTGAGAACTCTGCTGAGAAGTTTCGCCAGACTGAGAAGCCTGTTCAGAAGAACCCTTTGCATTAGAAGCAGTATTATCACTCTTCTTGAAGAGACCAGTAACTTTATCCTTAGCGGTCTTTAAAGCGCCACCGATTTTGCTACCGATTGATTTGAAAACGCCACCAACTTTGCTACCAGCAGTAGAAACTTTTTCACCTACAGCGCTAGCACCGCTCTTAACAGTATCAACAGTCTTGGTACCGAAATTGTTGCCGCTTTCTTTACCAGCGTTGAAGCTATTCTTAATGTTGCTGCCGTATTCAGCAAGTTCGTTTTTAATCCAGCTGCCAGATTTAGCAGTAGTCTTTGCACCAGAAGTAGCAGAAACATCTGCTGCCTGAGCTGCTGTAGAAGACTGAGCTGCAGTTGAAGACTGAGCTGCTGCTACATTACTAGCTGCGGTTGCACCAGCAGTTTCACCTAATACAAGGCTAGTGTACTGCTTAACATCGAGAGCAACTGCTTTACCGTTAACGTAACGAACATTGTAGCTGGCTGTAGTTCCGCCATTGTTAACAGTAACCCACTGACCTGGGGTTACATTAACAGTCTGACCGTTAACATTTACAGCGATTTGGTTAGAAGTAGCTGCCATAAGAGGAGCTTCTGCTACCATGCTTGCGAGAAGAGCTACACACAACATTTTACTAATGGTCTTATTAGTGTTGTTCTTCATAAATAATTAGACTCCTGTTTAAATGATTTACCCGAAAAAAATCATCCGATAAACCCGAATCACAGGCACAGACCTACCCGAAAGTGCTTATGAATCTTTTTAACTTATAGGGTGTACCCTCACCCTTTGATTCTAATTATACCCATACTTTGAAAAAGCGCAAGAGGTTAAAGAAATTTTTTTATATTTTTTAAAAAAATACAAGCTATTTTTTGAATTGTTATTAAAATTATAAAAAGAATTAAGGAGCAGGAACATACTTTCTGACAAAAGATTCTGTAGTAATAAAGAAACAATCTTTATCGTCAACAGCTATTCCAAACATTTCTGCATCTACTTCTACCGTGTCGATATGACCGCCAAGGGTACCAGTGTTTTTCGTGTCTAGTTTTTGAATTCTTTTACTGCCATGATCAAGAACGTATAACGCATCGTAACCGTCAATATCTAAATATAGAGGCGAAATAAACTGACAGGGAGCAGAGCCAGAACTGCCTTTTGAGCCTTCCGAAGCTTCGTGCCAACCGCCAGCTTCTTGTCCTTCTGCGAGTCCGAACCAGCCTACGAATTGATTATTTGCATCATACCTACAAATTCTATGGTGACCAGCATCGCAAATATACAAATTATCTGATGAATCTACAGCAAGACCAAAAGGCTGGTCTAATTCTGACTGACCGATAGTATAAAGATACTGACCTGACTTGTCAAATTTCAAAACAGAGTTATTATCGCAGTCAGAAACAAATATGTTACCTTTGGAATCACAAGCCAGTCTTTGAGGTGATTTAAATTGGCCAACACCGCTTCCACCTGAACCGAAACTCTTAGCTTCGCTTCCATCAGAAGGGAACATTACCAGTCTTCTATTACCCGTATCAGCAACCCAAATATTGTCGTCTTTATCTAGTAGAACGTCTGATGGGTTGAGTAACTGACCCACACCACTGCCTTTAGAACCTATCTTCTTTTCAAACGTTCCGTAAACATCAAATTTAGAAATAGTGCAATCAAAAGAATCTACTATATATAACGAGTCTTTGTCGTTATTCATAGCTATTCCTAGAAAACTTACGTTCATTCCAGCAACATCTGGCTTCTGCTGACTAGCAAAAACTCCTGTTTTGCTGATGATCTGTATTCTTGAATTTTCGCTATCTGCAACATAGAGATTAGAACCTAATAGCTTTATGTCAGTTGGAGCCATAAATTGAGAATTTCCGTTGCCTTCTTCTCCAATAACTTCACAGGATAAATTGGTGAGATTGATTTTCTGAATATCGTTTCTGCCAGAATCAGTTACATAGAGATAATTACCATCACAAGCCACAGCAGTTGGCTGTATAAACCCTAAACCAGATTTGGAATTATTGCTTTCCCCAAATTCAGATTCTTTGGTATGTTTGCCGTTTTCTCCATTAAAACTACCATACCAGCATTTAAACTTATATTCTTTCTTGCCATTGGCATCAGTACTAATATCAAACTGCTGAATTCTATGATTGTCTGAGTCAGCTACAAAAATACTTGTTTCAGCAGTATTTAAACAGATTCCCTCTGGTTTTGTAAAATAACCGTTTTCGATGCCTTCTTCACCGAAACTATCTATTTTTTCTAGGTTTTCGTTGAAAATGACAATTTCATTGGAACCTGAATCTGTTGCATAAATTAAACCTGATTTTTTAGCAACACATACTCCCATTGGGGCACCAGTAAAGACATAACTTGAAGTTTTGGCCACAGAGCCATCGATAAGTTTAACTAAGATTTTATCTTCCCAGTCAACCAGAATAATTGAATCGCCACTAGCAACACCTGTATAAGGCTGATATGCTTTGTTGGCATTGGTTATAGGAATATAACTATACTGGTCTCCATCTAAATACCATAATCTATAGTTTTGTGGGTCACAAAGATAAACTCTTTCAGAATCTTTGGGTATTACACCTGTAATAAGTGGATTGGAAACAGCCAGAACGTCGCTAAATCTTGCAGATATTTGTTCTGAATAACCCGATGCTGGTATAATTGTTATTTCAGGACCAGTCATTTCATAGCCATTAATATTTAGTATTATTTTGCCTGTTTGAGCTTTTAGTGGTAGATAAACCTCTATTTCATCATCGCTCCAAGATTTAACTTCTGCATCAATGAATTCTTCCTTGTTGTTTTCGCCATAAGTTAAAAACTTTACACTGCTGTTTTTCCCACTATCATCTTGTTCTCCAAAGCCATCCCCTGTTAATGTTATGACAGTTTTTTCTATTTCTGACTCGTAAGTATAATGATTAGCTTCTAGAGGAGATACATTCTTGATATATGTGACAGAAAAATCACCCAATGAGCGTTTACGGCCTCTGATAATTAAATCTAGTTTTGCCGTATGTGGAGCTCCACCAGTTAGTTCTTCTACTTTAAACTTTATACTTCGATTTGTCCAAGAAAGTATATTTTCTACTTTTTCACCATCATATAATAAATCGGAATTCTCTTCTTTTATATTTCCATACCCATAACCAGCAATAGTAATTTCGGTTCCTGGAACCCCATAGCTAGAGCTTAATTTTGAAGAATAATCTATACAAGTAAAATCATCTTGGCTAGTAATGGTTTTGCCGCCTGTTTTTATTACAATTTTACCAGATTCGGCTTCATCTGGAACCGTAACTTTTATCATCATATTTGCCCAAGAAATAACTTCCGCCAAGGCTCCGCCAACATAGACCTCACCTTTTGTATCGCCTAGACCTGAGCCATACAATACTAACTGTTGTCCTGCGGCTGCTTTGCTAGGAACAAAGGTCTCTAATTCGCTGTTTGGTTTTCGGCTTTTCCCAACTGCAACATTAAAACTTATACGGGTTTGAACATTTGAACTATAAATGCCTACAGAAATAGTTGCTAGACAATCATATGGGGGGGCTATCCAAGAGTTTTTCGGCAATTCTGTTGAGTCGGTGGAAGCAAATTGACCATCAGTACAATACCATTGATATTTATATTTACCAGAATTCAAGATTTTGGACTTATCTGAGACTATTAGAGTAAAATCTAACTTCTGATTAGGGGCGGGTTCTTGAACATATTCTTCGATATCTAAAATGACAGGGCTTTTTGCTGAATTACCATGTTGGTAAAATACTATTACTTCATAATATGGTCCTAAATCTTTTGTAAAAACTGAATATTCATTTGTCATTTCTTTAATACTGGCAACATTTGTATTTTTATTTGTATTAACACCGTATCCGCTTATAGTTGCTTTTACTTTTTTTATATTTTCAGGAAACTTTGGAAAAGCAATACGACCATTATAATCGGAGGTAATATCAAAGCCCCAAAATGAACATTTAGCATATTTTAGTGGATAAAAATATTCATCATAAACTTCAATCAAAAAAGTATTAACTCCTGAAGTTAATAATAGTTCGCCTGCATTAATGGAGGTTTCATTAGACAAAGTAATATCTTCAGACCTTTGAATATAAAAATTTTCTGAATTAATCGAACCTTTAAATGCAATTAAATTCACTTTTTCATCAATTTTGGGGAACTCAAGTTTAAAATTGCCATTTTCATCGCAGCTTGTAAATATTGTTGGCTGCTGTTCAAGTCTTACAGTAATTTTTTCTGGATCTATAACCATTTTATTTGTTGGGTCTAGAAGCTTAACCTGACCTGTAACGGTATAAATAGCACTGGAAGTTTTTGAGCCTCCACCTCCGCCACCGCAGCCAATGGAAAAGAGTTGAACTATTATAAATGCAATAAATATTAATATGTTATTTTTGACTACTGATGCTTTCATTTTATACCTATGTTATTATACAAACTGACGTTATTATACTGTTTTTTTGGGGGTGTGTATATATTTTTTAAAAATTCATGGGACGTGACAGTTCTAGGTTACTTATACGAATCAGGCTTTTCGATTGGCATATAATCATCATCCATGAAAGTTATGCTAGTGCCTTCGCTGAGTGCATCTTCCTTTTCGATAACAATAGTTCGCTTGTCTTTTGTATTCATAGCTTTAGCTAATTTGTCGCTAAAGAAAGTGTAGGTTGCCGAAACCTGAGGAATCTCATATTTGCCTGTTTTCTTATCGAAAAAATTGTTAAACCAAACCCCAACAGTTGGATTTCTACTGGTCAATACCCCGCTACCTCTGTTGCTGGGGTTCTTTGACTCAACTTTGATACTAATCTTTGTGAGGCTGGATTTTATTCCTCTATATTCGCTGCCTTCATAAATGGACTTATCCCAGGTGAGATAATTGCTATCTGCTTCAAATTCAATATAGGTAATACCAACCATCGGAGTGCTTATTGGAATTCCGCTGCTAAAAGCAGGAACAATTGTTGTGAACTCCTTTACTTTTGTATCGTTACCTTCCATATATGTAACTGCAAACTTTTGCTGAAAAGTTACATCATCAGCAAAATGTCTGCTTTTGTCGGAATATTTGTCATACAAATATTGCAATGGAAACTCTAAACCTATACATTCTTCATTTTTAGCATTAAGCCAGCCATTTTTCTTTGTCCACTTAGCGAGTTGGCTCTCAGTTCCTTCAGCTTGTTTCCCTTTATATAAAAAGCTAACGCTGACTGTCATTTCATCTACACGGTTAAGAGACTTGCTTATTGTCGGAAGGCTGTAAAAGGCAGATTTCCAATAAGTAGGGTCTACTGTTTGAATAGCATCTTTCCTTTGGGCTTCTGAATAATTGTTTAGGCTGAGCAAACCGCCAATAGTAGTCTTTCGAGTTTCAACATACTGCTTTCGGAAATCGTAAACAAACTCGCCTGTATTCCTGTCTTTTTCGTCTTTTATAGCAACAGACTTAGTTAGATTATACCAGTAACTTGGGGTGTAATTTAAATCATAAGCTTTATCTGGCTCGACTTTTGATGGGGTTTCAATCGAATAAAGACCTTCCATTAATTTAGCTATTACAGGTTCGGAAATTTTGTTCAGCTGTTCGTCAGTAAGTTCATCGCCACCAATGGTTTCAATCATCAAAACACCAGACTGGGTTAAGCTTTCTCTTAAATCACTAACATTAACATCTGCACTATCGCCAATCAGCCACATTTTCTTTGCAGATTCATAAGACTTACGATTATGACTGAAATAATCAAAAGCCTTGTCATAGCTTGCCGCTATTCTTGCAGAATACTTTGGAGTTAAGCAGTTGTAATTGAATACATAGTAAACCTGCAAGCCCCCGTTCCCATTTAGCAATGCTTCTGTCACAGGAACTCCAAGATTGTTCAAACTCATCTGTATCGGAATACATTCGTTTGTAAAGCTAGGACCTATTTCAGGATAAGTTATGTTATTGCCCAGAAGTTCTCCAAGAAGGTCATAGACCATAATTTTAGCATTTTTCATATCTAAAGGAGCAAGTTTAATCTTATTGTCCTGAAGACCAGCAGTTTTAGATAATTCTTTTTTGGCAAGCAAAAGAGCATCATCGGGAAGTGTAAGACTAATTCCACACTGAAAAATTCCGCCGTCATTTTTTATACCAGCTTTAGAGTTTTTCTGGAACGAAACCAGTTTTATCATAGGTTCGCCACTTTTGCTTTCAGCTAGTCTAGGTCTGTTGGAAACGTAATACCATTGCTTTTCGTCTTTTGCGTCTTGTACACAAGTGATGTTTTCTTGTGATTTATTATATTTGAAAGAAATATCATGCCTAATAAACGAAGCCAACCCCGAAGCGGCCACTAATATCGAGGGCTGCATGAGTAGAATAAAAAAAGAAGCGATTAAGAATTTTTTCATTTTCCAACTCCCTAACACATAATACACTTTTTTGTCTCTAAAAAACCACCTGCAAATAATATGCAGGTGGCTTTGTTTCTTTGTAATCTAAACCTTACTTATAAGAAGCTGGTTTTTCGATTGGCATATAGTCATCATTCATAAAGGTTATGCTTGTGCCTTCGCTCAAAGCATCGTCATTTTCGATAACGATTGTCTTTTTGTCCTTGGTATCCATAGCTTTAGCTAACTTGCTATTGTAGAATGTGTAAGTTGCAGAAACCTGTGGTATTTCATATTTGCCAGTCTTCTTGTCGTAGTTGTTGTCGAACCAGAAGCAAGCGTTTGGATTCTTGCTAGTCAGAGTTGCATTACCAGTATTCTTTGGAGTCTTTGATTCCATCTTGATACCAATCTTGGTTAGATTAGATTTCAAGCCGTCAAATTCGCCACCTTCATATTCTGCTTTATCCCAAGTGAGGCTGTCTTCGTCAGCTTCAAATTCGATGTAAGTTACGCCAACCATTGGTGTGCTTATAGGAATATCGCCTGTGAAAGCCGGAACAGTGGTAGAGAATTTCTTAACTTTTGTATTGTTGCCTTCCATGTAGGTAACTTCAAAATTCTGCTGGTAGGTAATATCGTCAGCAAAAGTTTTGCTGTTCTTAGAATACTTGTCATAGAAGTATTTCAATGGGAATTCCAAACCAATGCATTCTTCTTTCTTAGCATCAACCCAGCCTTCTTTTTTAGTCCATTTAGCCAACTGCTGTTCAGTTCCTTCTGCCTGTTTGCCTTTATAGAGGAAGTTAACAGTAACAGTCATTTCGTCAATACCGTTTAAAGACTTGCTTATAGTTGGCAAGCTATAGAAAGCATTCTTCCAGTAAGTTGGGTCTACAGTCTGAACTGCTGCATCTCTCTGAGCCTGAGTATAGCCAGCAAGACTCAAAATGCCACCTACAGTAGTTTTTCTTGTTTCAATATAGCGTTTTCTGAAATCGTAAACAAATTCGCCAGTCTTTCTTGTCTTAACACTCTTGAAAGCCATGTTGGTGCTTACGTTAATCCATGCCCCTTTAACTTCCTTTGGATCACCAGATTTTGCAGGTTCAATTTTTTCAGGAGTTTCAATTTCATAGATACCCTTCATAAGTTTTTCGATAACTGGTTGGGTAAGTTTGTCGATCTGTTCGTCAGTAAGCTTTTCGCCACCAATAGATTCAATTTTTATAGCACCAGACTGAGTAAGGTTTTCTCTAACAGTAGAAACGCTTACATCTGCACTTGCACCAGCAAACCACCATTTCTTTGCAGGAACAGAAGATTTTGAATCATGACTGAAGTGTTCAAAAGCTTTGTCGTAGTTAGCAGTAACTTTTACAGAATATTCTGGAGAAAGAGCATCATAATCAAATACATAGTAAACCTGTAATCCGCCTGTTCCTTTAATAAGAGCTTCAGTAACAGGAACACCGAGATTGTTGAGATTCATCTGTATCGGAATAGCTTCGTTTGCAAAGCTTGGACCTATTTCAGGATAAGTGAGGTTATCGCCGAGAAGTTGTCCACCAGGACCGTAAACCATGATTTTTGCATTTTTCATATCTAACGGACCAAGTTTTATCTTGTTTTCTGGAATACCGACAGTCTTAGCTAATTCTTTTTTCATTGCTGGAATTGCATCTGCTGGTAGAGCAAGATTCATACCGCACTGCAAGATACCACCGTCATTTTTGATGCCAGCTTTTGAATTTTTCTGGTAGGAAACAAGCATCATCATTGGGTCGCCGTTCTTGCTTTCGGCAAGTCTTGGCTTGTTGGATACATAATACCACTGCTTTTCATCAGTAGCATCCTGAACACAGGTTACGTTTTCCTGAGTCTTGCCATACTTAAAAGTTACATCTTGTCTGTTATAAGAAGCTAGACCAGAAGCTGCCATCAACATAGTTGATTGCATAAAAAGCATTAATGCTGCCATTGAGAATACTTTTCTCATTTTAAAACTCCTAATTCCCTTAGAATTTTATATATAAACAGTTTTGCACTGTCTATTCCTTTTTTTGAATCACTTTTTGTAATTCTTTGTTCGCTTTCGTCTATTTAGACAAAATATAATTTCAAAAATCCACGCTTATTTTTATTTTTTTATAAAAATTTTTCATTTCTGGATTACCACTCCTCCGATTGCTTCACAATCAGCCCCCTCAGTCTCACTAACGCTCGACAGCTCCCCCACTATTCGTAGGGGAGCTTCTTTGGCTCGTAATAACGTTTTCGACCATCACCTACCACCTACCACCAATCACCCACTACCTACTTCCCCTTCCATTCTTCATCAAAGAACATAAAGTAAGGTGTAGACATATATTTATTTAAAACCAGATCGTTATATTCCCAAGGAATTTTCTTCCCATCTGCTGTTTTAAAATAAATACTGGCTTTCATTTTTCCATCATTAAAAGAATTAAGTTTAGTTAAAAGATACATAAAAGAAGGGGTTTCTATCGCTTTTGTACCTTTTATTGTTATAGGTTGAACAATTCTTTTTATTTTTCTATTTTCATCTTTCAGATTGATTTCCATTGAAACTAAACGAGTTTTATCTGTTTTCAACCCATCCCAAAACAGATTAGTGAAATCAAATTCGGCTATATTACAAAAAGCAAATGGAGTAGTTATAGGTATTTCACCATTAGTAACAGGCAATTCCATTTGAGTTTTAATATCTGGGTCTTCTTCAAATTCTATATTAGTATTAATTCTAAATTTTGCATTTTTTAATTGAGAAGAAGATGATTCGGCATAAATAGCATTAAGGTTAAACTTGTCTACAGTAGCAGGATAATCATTTTCAATATTTCTCCAGCCCTTGTCTTTATTCCAGATATAGTTGCGTTTTTCTATAACCTTATTCTTGAACATTAATTCAACAAGCATATTGATTTGATTAACATCTTTAGTAACTTTGTCATTAAAATTTGGCATAACTATGTAGGCGTAGTTCCATTCTAAATAAGAAGTGTCTTGAATAACTTTCTTTTTAACTATATCTTTGTCGTAATTACTAAGTGTAATAAAGCCAGAAGCCGCATGAATCTTATCTTCTCTGATTCTATAGGTAAAGTTAATATATGTTTGAAAATCATTTAAACTATAATCAGAAATCTTTGTTGGATCGACTTTCTTTTTATGCCCAACGTCTTTTAAATCTTCTTCTTCATCTTTTGAAGAGGAAGAAGTATTCGATTTTTGTTTTAATTCCTTTTCATAATTAGATTTTAATAGCTGTAAAAATTTAGGATTTTTTTCTTTACTTTTAATATAATTTTGAAGATTTGGTTCGTCATTATCTGAATAACCCGAAATAACAATTTTATTTCTGTTTACCTTGGCTGTAAGAGTCTTTTTTATAGGATTAGAATAAATAGAATAATGATATTTTATTGAGTATTCAATTCCAACAGTTGTATTCAACAACGTATCTACTATTACTGTCGAATTCTTATCTAGCACTGTATCGAAGCTGACTTTAGAACCTTCTAACGGAACTATATTGGAAGTGTTTGTTGCTATGATACTGATTTCTTTATTCTTATTATTTGGGCTTATAAAGCTTAATTCTATTCCTTCTAATGGTATTACGCTCAATCTAACTTTATTCTGGTCTATTTCTTTTGGAAGATACTTCTTAAGTTTTTTTAACACTTCTTCATCTGCACCTATATCGAATGAGCAATGGAATAAAGCACCTTCATCTAGTTTGCCTTTTTTGTCTTTGTTTAACCTCTGATATTTAATCATCATCAAATCAGGTTCAATAGGGCTTCCATATTCATAAAGCTTTGGATTTAAAGAAGCATAATACCATCGATTAATATCTAGCCCATTATTCATTAACAAATATCTCTTGGCATCTTTGCCACTGCCAAGGCTAACTTCAATAGGGGCATAAGCTTTTTGTGTTTTGTTCTGGCTATCGGTAGCAAAAAGAGTAGAAGTAAAACATATTATGCTTATTAATAATACTAATATTGTTTTTTGTTTCATATCAAAAATCTCGCTACCACTTACCTCTTTCCTCTCTTACTCTTTGTTTCTTCCTTATTACCGATAATCATAATGTCAAGATAAGCATCTGAAGAATCGGCATCATTACCTAAGAGAACAACGAGCTCATTATTTCCTTTTTTTACGCTACTGGCAGGAATATTTACCTCTCGGTTCCAGTATGTAAATTCATGACCAGACACCATTTTCATCATTACGTCATAATCAACCTGCTTCCCGTTTATATAAACAGTGGCAGCATTATCAGAAGCAACTTTTATGTCAAAAGACTTATAATTCTTTGATTCATCTACTACGAAATTACGTCTAAAAATCATTCCATTTGATGGTTTGACGTAAGTTCTTACAGGTGCTGGGAAAATAGATCTGTTGTAGCCGTATCCAAAAGGAGCATCACCTTTTTTCTCAAAATTGATATCTGAAACATCTATCTCGTCAGGTGAAACCCAAACAATTTCATCAACAATTCTCTTTCCAGAAGTAAACTCCCAATCCTTAGAACGTCTATCTAATATTATTTCTTGATTTGAAGCTAAAGGCGACATTTCTTGTTTTCTAATTTCGAGATATTTGTTTATAAGTTTCTGGTGTTCATTTGAACGTCTAGCAACCATACTTTGTGTAGTTGCTTTCTGTTCTTCAGGATTCATGATAATTTTTGGTGTAATGAAAACCATAAGTTCAGTTTTTGTTTTGGTATTTGTAGTAGATCTAAAAGCTTTTCCAATAAATGGCAGACTGCCAAGAACAGGTACTCTATTTTCTGAAATATCTTTTTGTTCCTGTATGAAACCACCAAGAATCATTGTGTCGCCATTCTTTAAAGTAAGATTTGTTGTTGCTTCTCTGTTTGAAATTCGTGCAGTATAGTTTTTTTCGTCGTAGTTTGTAATAGCGTCTATTGTCTGATAAACCTGCATATCAATATCGCCAGACCTGTTTATATGCGGTGTAACCTTTAACTGTAAGCCAACTTCTTCTACTTTGTAAGAATTGATTGGACCGTTTGTAGAAGGGCGTGTTGATTCAATCAAAGGAACTTTTTCACCAGTCTTAAAAACAGCTTCACGATGATTTGCTGTTACTATATGCGGTGAACTAACAACAGTAGCTTTCCCTTTTTGCTGATAAGCATTAACAAATGCTTTCATCTTTGAACCAGAAGTAATTAATGCTTTTAAACCTGTAGCGGAAGTATTAGGGTCGCTAAGATTGATGTGTCCATGGTCTACTGCAACATTTACTAATGAATTTGTTGTTCCAGCAACATTAGAAAATAACTCTTTATATTCAACATCAAAAATGTCTTTATCTGATAAATTTAACTCTACGACAAGAACATCGATAAGAACTTGCCCTGTCTGCCTATCTAAAGAATATATTACTTCACATAACTCACTAACAAGACTTTCGTCTGGATTATCAGAAAATCTAGCTATAATCGAGTTTGTAACTGAGTTTTGGCTTAAAGTAAGATTACCATCTGATAAATCAGAATCAAATATTTCTTTTAAAGTTACTAAAACATCTTCAGAACGGCTATAAAGCAAATCGATAATATAAGTTCTGCCATTTTTTGTTATGTGCAAATCAGCATGCTGGGTTAAGTCTTTATGAAAATCATTATAAGCTTCATTGTGCCAATATTGATTCTTAGTTATTTCACCTTCTGCAAAAGAAGTTGTGGGCAAAAATAAAACTGAGGTGATTAAAAAAGGTATTATTCTATTACTCATTTTAGAAGGCCTTAGAAACAAGAGTAACTTGAGCAGTACTTATAGCACCTTTATAAGTAGCTGTAATAGTAGCTTTCATGGATGGATCAGGATTATCGTCATCTGACTGGTCTTCCCAAGTTGCGGTAGTGTAAGCAAAGCCATTTTTTATATCGCATCTGTCATCATAGAATTTTATTTCGTTTTGCGAACAGGCAAACATGACTACATTATCTTCATCTGGAACTGGATCGCCATTAGGGTCAGTAACAAAAGCTTGAATACTAAAAGACCCAGCATCTGATATTTCACCGTCTGAAACTAGTAAATTAATGTTGTAGCCTGTTCCTTGAGATAATGAATACACAGGCTCGTCTTCTGAACAACCAATACAAGTAAAAGTGAATGCAATAATTGCTAAAAGAATAAACAGCTTACGAAATGTCATAATTCATCACTTTCCCTAATTGATATTTTTATCGAAACCGTTTCTTGCAAGGCCACAACGGTTATTATTTCGACTCCAACTTCTGAAGGAGCAGTATAGGTAGTCGAAAAATACCCTCTGTCATCTGTTTTTCCACTAGTATCTTTTAATGTCCCATATTGGCAAGAAAGATTAACTTCGGCATCTTTTATTCCAATATTTGAAGAATTTGCAACCAAAACGCTAATTATTACAGAACCTTTTGGCTTTACTACATCGGAGCTAGCTGATCCAAAACAGTATATTGTTTCTGCTTGAGAAGGAAGAACAGTAATCGCTATTTGCTTGCTAATTCCGCTTGCATTAACACTAATCATGGTAATACCTTCTTTAGAAGGAGTGAAACTAACACCTGCTGTTCCAAAATCGTCAGTTTTTACAGAGGTATCAGAAAACTCACCGCCATTATCACTGCTAAATAATACACTAATATCCTTTAAAAGAGCACCACCAGCATCTCGGCAAGTTACTGCAAAAGAAATAGTTTCTCCTACACGGCATTCTCTATGGGAAATTTCTACTCTTAGTCGATCATCTTCAGAATATCCGTCTAAGCCTATACTTGCACTGGAATTTGCATGAGAGGAATCACCTTCATTACAGCCTAATAAAAAAATGCTCAAAAAGCATAAAAGAATAAAAGCTAATTTTGAATATAATTTATTATGACAAATAGTATTATTTATACTCAATTATGTTTACCTCAATTTGATTGTTTGTTTATAACGTACTTATCTTTATTTTTCAATATTTATTTTGTAAAGCCAAGGCAAACGAAAACTTTTTTAGCTATTATAAAGGTTTTTCAGCTAGACAAATCTCTACGACTAACCCTTTTTTAGAGAGATGAGAGAGCAGAGAAAAGAGATGAGGGGATTGTTTTAGCTTATGATAGTTTTTAGCTATTACAAAGGTTTTTTAGCTAGA
>JAFPZP010000106.1 GCA_017417215.1 Candidatus Rifleibacteriota bacterium
ATTGGGTTGTTGCCCATTCCGAGGAAGCCCATCATTTCAACGTGAGCTGGAACGGAAGAAGAACCTGCGAACTGTGCATCAGAATGCATTCTGCCCATAGTATCGGTCATACCATAAGAAGCAGGACCAGCAGCCATGTTATCTGGATGCAATGTTCTACCAGTACCACCACCAGAAGCTACAGAGAAGTATTTCTTGCCCTGTTCAACACATTCTTTTTTGTATGTGCCGGCAACTGGGTGCTGGAATCTTGTTGGGTTAGTTGAGTTACCAGTGATAGAAACGTCAACACCTTCGTGATGCATGATTGCAACGCCTTCGCGAACATCGTCTGCACCATAGCAGCGAACGTTAGCTCTTTCAGTTTCTGAATAGCGGATTTCTTTTACTATATTGAGCTTGCCAGTGAAATAGTCAAACTGAGTCTGAACATAGGTGAAACCGTTGATTCTAGAAATAATCTGAGCAGCGTCTTTGCCAAGACCGTTAAGGATAACGCGAAGTTCAGTTTTTCTGGATTTATTAGCATTTCTAACGATACCAATAGCACCTTCAGCAGCTGCGAATGATTCGTGACCAGCTAAGAAAGCGAAACATTTGGTTTCGTCGCGGAGAAGCATAGCACCAAGTCTGCCATGACCCAAACCAACTTTTCTGTCTTCAGCAACAGAACCGTCGATACAGAAAGCCTGCAAACCTTCGCCTATTGCTTCAGCAGCGTCAGCAGCTTTCTTCTTGCCAGCCTTAATAGCTATAGCTGCGCCAACGCAGTAAGCCCAGCAAGCATTTTCAAAACATATTGGCTGAATTCCCTTAACGATTTCGTATGGATCAAAGCCTTTTGCTTTGCAGATTTCGCGGCATTCTTCTACTGATTTGATACCGTATTTAGCGAGGACAGCATTGATTTTGTCGATTCTTCTTTCATAACTTTCAAATAAAGCCATTATTTTGTCCTCCTAATTATTCTTTGCGTGGGTCAATGTATTTGGCAGCGTTATCGAACTGACCATAGTGACCTTTTGCCTTTTTGAGTGCTTCGTCTGCAGAATCACCCTTCTTAATGAAATCCATCATCTTGCCAAGATTTATAAATTCATAACCGATGATTTCTTCATCTTTATTAAGAGCAACACGAGTTACATAGCCTTCAGCCATTTCAAGGTAGCGGGGGCCTTTGAGTTTGGTAGCAAACATAGTGCCAACCTGGCTGCGTAAACCTTTTCCAAGGTCTTCAAGAGAGGCACCAACAGCAAGACCGTTTTCTGAGAAAGCACTCTGAGAACGACCATAAACAATCTGGAGGAAAAGTTCTCTCATTGCAGTGTTGATTGCGTCGCAAACTAAGTCAGTATTGAGAGCTTCAAGGAGGGTCTTACCGATAAGAATTTCAGAAGCCATAGCTGCTGAGTGGGTCATTCCGCTGCAGCCTAATGTTTCAACAAGAGCTTCTTCAATGATACCGTCTTTTATATTAAGAGTAAGTTTGCATGCGCCCTGCTGTGGAGCACACCAACCGATACCGTGTGTAAAACCGCTAACATCTTTGATTTCCTTAACCTGAATCCATTTTCCTTCTTCAGGAATTGGAGCTGGACCATGATATGCGCCTTTTCTTACTGAGCACATATTGTTAACTTCTTGTGTGTAAATCATCGCTCATCCTTTCGAGGTAGTAATAAACTGTGAAGATAGTAGCATTTTTTTTAGTTAGTATCAAGAGATTTTAATACTAAGGTTTTGGAGTGCTTTTAGTTTAATTTAGAGATTAGAGATAAGAGAAAAAGAGATTAGGGGATTGTTTTAGATTCATTACAAGTCTTCGGACTCAACTTTTTACTGCTTATTCAGCTTCTCAAAAATCCCCCTTAATCCCCCTTTACGAAAGGGGGTCTTTTAGAGAACAGAGATAAGATAAGTCTACACATTTGTCATAAAAAGTATAGCGTATGGGCTTTAGCCCTGAAAGCTATACGTTTATGACAATGGGTAGACTTCACAGAGCGGATAGTCAAGCAAAGCCTGGCTTGGTGAGTGATTGGTTGTAGGTGGTGAGTGAGCGGACAGCTAGACACGAGACCTCTATTCTCCGCACAAGGCTCGTTCCATCAAAGTCTATCCGAAGGTACAAATTTACAGAGACCGCGGAGGAGAATAAGGTTGAGCAAGCAACTGTCCGCTTTTAAAGAAATTTAGAAATGAGAATTGAGAGCATAGAGCGATAGAGCAATAGAGCAATAGAGCAATAGAGCAGAGGGGATTGTTTTAGATTCACTACAAGTCTTCGGACTCAACTTTCTACTACTTGAAAAAGTTTTCAAAAATCCCCTAGGCTGCTAACGCAGCAGTTCCCCTTTAATAAAGGGGATAAATAGCCCTCCTCCCCACACCCTAAACCCTATACCCTAACATAAAGTTGAGCAAGCTGCTGTCCGCAGTGCAACAAAAATAAATAAAAAATCTAAACAATGAGGGGCAATCTGCCGATATACCTAGTGGAAAATATAAATTTGACAGAAAGTATTTGGCATGGAAGCAAACAAATCATTCTCATTCAACAAAATAGCATTCACTTTTATCATGGCATTTATAATGCTTAATGTTACTCATTCTGTTTTTGCACAGGCAAAAGTAAGAATCAAAGACATCTCTAGAATGAGTGGAGACCGCGAATACCAGGTTATCGGCTATGGTCTTGTCACTGGTCTTAATGCTACTGGCGACAAGGGAGAAATGAGTGTTGAAATGATGAAAGGTATGCTTCAGAATATGGGTATGGAAGTTAATTCCTCTCAAATAGTTTCCAAAAACTCTGCCGCTGTTGTAGTTACCGGTATGCTTCCTCCTTATGCAAGACCAGGCGAAAGCTTTGATATTACCATAAGTTCAATCGGTGACGCCAAGAGCCTTATGGGCGGTGTTTTACTCCCCACCCTATTAAAAGGTGGTGATGGTCAGGTTTATGCTGTAGCTCAAGGGAACGTTTCTATTGGTGGCTTTGAAGCCACAACCGGTGGTGCAGGCAATAACAGAAACACTCAAAGAAATCATTTAACCGTAGGTTATATTTCTGGCGGTGCAATAATGGAACGAAGTGTAGAAGACCGCTTTGCCCGTTCCGGCAAGTTCAGTATTTTACTTCAGGAAAAAGATGCAATTCTTACCAGAAAAGTAAAAGAAGCAGTTGATAGACGTTACGGCAACGGCTGGGCAGTAATAACCAACCCAGGTCAAGTTGAAGTAACGGTTCCAAGAAGCATGGCTGATGACCCAGTAAGCTTTGCTGCAAACATAGAAAACTTAACTCTTACTATTGATGAACCAAATAGAGTAGTAATCAATGAAAGAACAGGCACGGTAATCGTTGGAAACAATGTAAGAATCAGCAAAGTTGTCATTTCTCACAACGGTATAAGAATTGCAGTTGACGCGAATAATGAAGATGGTGGAGCCAGAGGCATGGGTGGAAGAAGGCGAAGAGATGAAAAACAGGCTTCTATGGTTGATGTACAGGGCGAAACCACCGTTGATGATTTAGTTAATGCACTTAATGCAGTAGGTGCCACACCCAAAGACCTAATTGCTATATTTGAAGCAATCAATGCTGCTGGTGCACTTCACGGTGATCTGAAGATAATGTGAACCAATGGTTTTATAGTTTTTGGTAGTTGTTGTTTTACTACAATAACAACTTAAAGAGTTAGAGTTGTTGGAATTGTTGGAATTGTAGTCTACCCATTTGTCATAATAAGTATAGCGTATGGGCTTTAGCCCTGAAAGCTATACGTTTATGACAATGGCTAGACTTCTCTCATCTCTCATTTCTCAATTCTCATTTCTCAATTCTCATTTCTCAATTCTCATTTCTCAATTCTCAATTCTCAATTCTCATTTCTCAATTC
>JAFPZP010000107.1 GCA_017417215.1 Candidatus Rifleibacteriota bacterium
TATCAAAGGTGCCTCTTTTCAGACGTTTATCTAATGGATACTGATAATATCCATTACCTTTGTCGTCGCCAATAGGGTCTTTTATATTTAATAAATCTCTGCTTTCGTAATAATAGTTAAGTTTTTGCTGAGCAGCAGAACAGGAGTTTGGAGATAAAAGAGTTGTAATAGCTATTGAAGAAGCTATAAAAGCTTTGAATAGATTGTTTTTTAATATATTTTTTATCATTTTTGCCTCCTGAAATACTTATCTTATAATGGTTAGGGTGCCAGGATTATAAAGACCCCTTCAGTCACTTCGTGACAGCTCCCCCAACAGCAAAGCTTTGGGGGAGCATCTTCATGTCACGCCCTATATCCTATTCTCTTTATTTTACTTGAATGATAGAGTATGAAGAATCACCAGATTCTTGATATGGGTCTTTAACCTGATTGGTGCTGGTAATATTGAATGCATATTTATGATAACCAGCGGCTATACCGGTGAATGTTCTGGTATAAACACCATCACCAGCGGTTTCATCGCCATAGGTTCCGTCATCATATAGTTGTTGAGGCTGCCAATTGGTGAAATCGCCAACAACAGTTGGATTTTCGCAGGTAGCGAAATCGGAAGCTACTAACATAACTCTGAGTTCGCCGCTTTTCTTGGAAGCAAGAGTTGTTTGCGGAACTTCAAGAACATTTATAGAAGAAAGATCAACAGGAACTACTTTTATATGGTAGGTTTCGCTTCTGAATACTAAGTATTCTCTTCCGCTTCCTTCCATAGCGAAAACATAGCTGCCGTCGCTGTTAAGAGTAGTAGTTCTAGAACCTTTCTTTGTTGCAAGTTTAACTTCAGAGTAATTTACACCAGTAAGGTCACTTGTGACAGAACCTTTGACCTGTTTAACAGCGGCTTCTGGAATGTAAATTGTTGAGTTTTTGTTATATGTGCTTTCGGCGTGTGGGTCTGATACAGTGTTGCTTTTGCCGTCACTATCAGTCCAAACAATGCTGTATTGCTGGTAGCCACTGGTAATGTTTGTCATTCTGAGGCTGAAAATACCATCATTAGCTAAAACATCTCCATTTTCTCCGTTATCATTCATTTCTACAGTACCTTGAGTCCAGGTTGGAGAGATAGCTTTAATAGCAAATGATTTAGCATCTGGAAAATCTATCAGACTTGTCATAAACAAGGCTTCATTAGTTATCTTCTGAGACATGGTAATGTTTTCTGGTTTAACTGTTTCTTCGACTTTTGCATCAACCCATACAAAAGATGGATCAAAACCTTCTCCTCTAGCCATGAGAAGGAACTTTCCTGATTCTTTTAGTTCTAGATTGTAGTAGCCATAGGAATTTACAAAAGCAGATTTACTGCTGTCGCCAGCTACTGTAATTTTAATTCCTGTTGGAACCTGACCGCCTGGAACAACTACTTTCCCTGAGATAGTAGCAACTGGCTGGGCAAGTCTTTCCTGAATACTGTTGCAGCCTGTTGTGTAAATAGCTGCTAGAAGCAAGAATAGTGCTAATACAGTCTTTTTCATAGTTAAACCTTAGAATGTGGATTTTGCCTCGAAGATAAACATCTTCTGAGTGTGAATATCTATATAGTCTCTGCCATTATCGGTGCTAGAAATAGCCCATTTCCATTCATCCGGGTAATCATAACCGAACTTAAATGTTATGGTTGCATCTTTACTAATGTTGTAAATTAGTTCTCCATAGAGGTTTTCTCTGTCTAATGAATCAGAGAGACCGTCTTTATAATCGATGATTGCGCGAGAATAGAAAGCTCTTCCTCTGAATTTATTGGTAAAGTTCTTCTTAAGTTCAGCAATAATAGCATTTGCTAAGCTTGATTTACCTCTTTCCAATCTGTCTTCATAATCAACATGCTGGATACCACCAGTAAAGCTGGTTGTAGAAGTAAGATTGTAGGTTGCTTCACCAATATAATCTGTTCTAGTGTTTTCTTTGGGGCTACCTGCCCAGCAGACAGAATGTTCTATACTGCCTTTAACAAATACTCTTGGGTTAATATCAGAGTTGATTTCGAAATATCCGACTTTTTCGTTGTAATCGTAGCTATCTGCACCGTCAACATAAATATCATCCGGGTCAGACTTAATAAAGATCTTACCTTTAGTGTTAACGGTATCGTTAAGCTTAAGATTCAATTCGACGGAATTTGATTTTGAACCCTGTTCATTTTCAAAAGCATCTAAGTGTCTTACGAAGTCATATTTTAAAGTAGTGTTATCGTTAAAGTCAGAAATGAGCTGGAAGGTGAATTTCTTACCAGAGTGATTATCTGTTTCTTTTGGATTGTTGGGGTCTACTTCCCAAGTCTTAGAAAGGTAAGTTGTTTCAACAGACAGGTTTTTAGCTATAGAAAGTAGTTTGTCACCAAAGTCATAGTTTAAAGAGAAACGATTTAAACGTTCACCTTCGAAATCACTGCGGCCGTAGTTGTCTTTACCGTTGATTCCTAGATTGTTCGGGTAATCAGAAGTATCACCGCTGTCATAAGCCCAGGCTGGAGCCATCATAGCTCTGAAGTTTCTTCCATAGCTATAATGTTTGTAAGTTCCGGTAAAACCGCCTTCCTGGAAGCTTAGGTCAACTCTATGACCAGTGTCATCAAGACTCTTTTTGGCATTGTTATCTGATGTATCTTCAAGATACGCTCTGGATTTTAGGAATTCAGCGGTACCTTGAATTTTGCCAGCTCTTTCGCTAGAAAAGCTTAAATCTACTGCACCTACAGCATTGGAATTACCTTTGGTTGTGTAATCCAATATTTTTTCCGCGTAAGTTGTTCCAATAGAGAAGTTATCTTCTTTACTGAAGCTTTCTGGAAGTTCCCATACCAAACGACCAGTAATCATATCTGTTTCATCGGCACTGCCGCGATTAGTGTCACTTTTTAAAACAGAACCCTGATAAGATAAGCCTTTGTCTGTTGAGCCTGATACTTCTACACCTTCATAGGGTTTTACGATATCAGTATCTTCTGTTAAAAGGTTCATTGGGTCGTCAAGACCTGTAGCTGATTCGCCTGCGAATACTCTGAACTTCATTGATTTTGCACGGCTTATCATGTGTAATTTATTGGATTTTACAAAAGTATCACTTCTTATTGATTTTACGTAATCGTCTACGTTATCAAAAGGATTTTGTCCTGAGTTACCAGCATTGTTATAAACAAGTCTGTTATAGGTTTTCCCTTGAATATAACCGTAAAGTTCATAGAAGGTTTCGACTTTATCGCCGAGAGGTTTGCCTTGAAATCTCAAGTATAACTGTTGATAAAAGGTAACGAGACCAGGATCTGAAAATTCATACCAGTCACCTGTTTCGTCACGCTGAACAGTCTTGGGTTTTAAAATGTATTGACCTCTGCCTCTGTAGAAACCAGAAACTCTAACTTTTGGAAGCATATTTTCCAAAGTTTTCATTTTGTTTTCGTTGTCTACCATACGGCGTTCAAGAGAATCTACACGAACATCTAAAAGACCAAGTTCGTCTCTGAATTCTTTGGTTAAACGGGTAAGGGCTGCACGTTCTTCTTCGCTGGCGGCTTCAATAGTAGCCTTTTTTTCTTCCATGCGCTTTAAAATGCGTGCAATAATTAGGGCAACATCGTATCTGGTGGTTACTTTGCGTCCTTTGAATGTGCCATCTGGGTATCCTTCCATATAGCCTTGGCTGATAAGAAAATCAACGTCAGCATAAGCCCAGTGGTCTTTGGGAAGATCCTGAAATAATGTGCCCTGTGCCATTACTATTGATGGCAGTAACACTAGACATAGAAGAGCCACCAGAACTCTTCTAAACAGACAAAAACTATTATTAATTCCTGTTTGCCTCATTGTTTTTCTTATTTTTCCTTAAAAGTTGGAATACACCAGTAAACAATATCGGTTTATTCCTTAGAAAAAATTAGAAAAAAATGAAACGTATTGGGAAAAGGGTAAAGGGAGGAGGAAAAACTAGCGGTTATGGCGTGGTTAGTGGTTGGTAATGAATTGAGATATAAGATATAAGACCAAAACTAGAGATATAAGATATAAGAAATATAATTTCTTTAATCTTATGTCTTAAATCTTATATCTTATATCTTAATTTTTCATCGAATGAACCGGAGCAGGTATTCTGCCGCCGCGGCGAACAAACACTGCTGGAGAATGTCTTTCTACATCTATTATTGGACCTTTGCCTAGCAAACCGCCAAAATCAACATATTCACCGGCTTTTTTACCAGGAACAGGAATAAGTCTTGCTGCTGTCGTTTTGTTGTTTATCATGCCTATTGCAGCTTCGTCAGCTATAATGCCGGCAATAATATCTTCTGAAGTGTCGCCAGGAATAGCTATCATGTCTAAGCCGACAGAGCAGACACAGGTCATGGCTTCCAGCTTTTGTATGCAGAGAGAGTTATTTTCTACAGCTTTACACATTCCGCTGTCTTCAGTTAATGGGATAAAAGCGCCAGATAAACCGCCAGCATAGGTTGCTGCCATCATACCGCCTTTTTTAACTGCGTCATTAAGCATTGCCAAAGCTGCTGTAGTTCCATGACAACCAGTGCTTTCCAACCCCATCAATTCAAGAATATCAGAAATGGAGTCGCCTTCAGCAGGAGTTGGTGCCAAGGATAAGTCTATTATACCGAAGGGTATTCCCATCATTTGAGAAGCTTCGCGGCCAATTAAATCGCCTGTTCTTGTAATTTTAAAGCTGATTTTTTTGATTAAATCTGAGAGTCCACCCATATCTAAGTCTTCAGAACTTGCTAAGGCGGCTCTAACAACTCCTGGACCAGAAATTCCAACGTTCAAAACAGCTTCTGGTTCGCCAGGACCTAAGAAAGAGCCAGCAACAAAGGGGTTATCTTCAACGGCATTACAGAAAACAACTAGTTTTGCACAGCCAAGACCGTTTTTGTCAGCAGTTTTTAAAGAAACATCTTTGACTATCTGAGCCATTCTCAGAACACCATCCATGTTGATACCGGCTTTTGAACTGCCTACATTTACGCTTGAACAGACTCTATCTGTAGTGCAAAGAGCTTCTGAAATAGAATCTAAGAGAATCTGGTCGCCTTTATTTATACCTTTATGAATAAGACTGGAAAAACCAGCTATATAATCAATGCCAAGTTCTTTTGCTGCTTTATCAAGAGCTTTTGCTATTGGAACAGCAGTAGGCTTTGTAAAAGCGCTTGCTAAGAAGGATACAGGTGTTACAGAAACTCTCTTGTTAACTATAGGAATACCATAGCTTTTTTCGAGTTTTTTTGCTGTAGGAACCAAATCTTTGGCGATAGTTACTACTTTTTCATAAACTTTTTTTGCGCATTTGTTAACATCTGGGTCAGCACAGCTCATTAAGTTGATTCCACAGGTAATTGTGCGGATGTCAAATGTTTCAACGCCTACAGCACGGATGGTATCAATTACTTCATCTATTGAAAAATACATGGCTTTCTACCTCAAATCCTGTGCTGAACCTTGAAAACTTCTTCGTGTTGAATGAAAATTTTAACTTTAAGCTTTTTAGCGGCTTTCTGCATTCTATTATGAAATTCTTCAAAATTGCAGTTTGCTGTAGAGAGGTCGGTTATCATCATAAGGGCAAAATAACCTTGCATGATTTTCTGGCTGACGTCTTCGATACTTACATTTGAGTCAGCTATGGCTTTTGTAATACCAGCTAAAATACCAGGTTTGTTAAGTCCTAAAACTGTTACTACTACTTGTTCTTTTGAGTTGTCTTCGTTCATTTGGTTCTCTCCTGTTAAAGATCTATATATAATAATCTTTCTATAGTTTTTTAGAAAGAGCAAGTTTGTTTTGTGTTATTTTGTGTCATTACTAAATTTAATATTACCATCATTGTCTTCTTTAAATGAAAAAAAAGTGTCAACATCTTCTGTGTTTTGTGGTTGCATTTTTCTATATTTGTTTAATCTGATAGTTTTGGTATTTGAGTCTAATATACATTCTGCCATAAGTTGAGCTGTGTATGAACTTACAATATTATTGTTGTCATCGTATTTTAAAAATTCACCGTAAGATTTTATATATACTTTTGAATGATCATCTAAATAAGAATATTTTGTGCAAGCTATTTTAAATCTATAGGGGGGATGCTGTTTCTGTTGGTCATTCTGCCTATCGTCATCAAGATAAGTGGTAAATGTGGCTGTTGAAGCTAAGTTTACCCAAGAACTAATGTTTTGGATTGAATTTGTAATAGTTGAGTCTTCTGCATAAAGAAACAATACTTTTACTGGGGAAGGATTAATTGATGTTTTGAATGCTTTTTTATTTGATTGAATAACTGCCATAGCATAGTTGATTCCTGAAAAAGCAGCATCTACCGCTCTGTCGCTAAAATTAACATTGTTTTGAACCATTGTTTCTGTTTGAATTGTTTTATGGTAAGACATTGAAACAGACATAAGAAGGCAGAAAACCAACATAACTATTGTTATGGCAATCGAGCCTCTTTTATTATAATTCCTCATTCCTCGCTCCTAATTCCAAATTATATTATTGGATACCTGGTGCTATTATTATCATACTTTCGCTACTTACGGTATCTGAAGCTAAATCGCCATTGTCGTTTTCGTATTCCTGACCATTTATTTGAAGAGATATTTCAAATGTTCTGCTGGATATGCGGTTTACATAAAATTTACCAACATTTCTTGCTAGTCGCATTGTATTTGCTGTGTTATCATAAGTACCAGATTTAGGACTGGTTCTGATTAATACGGATTGAGAGGCTAATATTCTATATTTTACATCTGCTTTTTTATAAATAATTCTTTTGGTAATGTTACCTACTTTGGGTGAAGTTACTTCAGTAGCTTCTAAAAGGTCTTGTTTTATAAGTTCAAAAGCCATTCTAGAATAGTTTTGTGAAGAAATTTTTTCATTGCCTTTTTGCCAAATATTGCCAGCATATTGTACAAATGCCAATACCGACCCCATTATCATACTCATGACTATGGTAGCCACAAGAATTTCGGTTAATGAAAAACCTTTTTTTAAATTGTAGAGATTATTAATCATTCTGGAGGATTGTAACCACTGCCACTTTCGTCTTCATCTTCACCTTCATTATGTTTATCATCAAAGAAATCATCTTCTTCGTTTGGTATAGCTTCAGAACTTATAACGCCTAATGCATTTATATCTACAGCTACGGCAGCGCTACCATATTTAAAAACAATTGTCTGTTCCGAAATTATCTTCTCTGAATTAGCAGCACTATCATCGTGTTCATAAATAAAGCCATCTGGTTTAAAATAAATGATTCTATCCAGACAATCAAATTTGCTTAAGTCTACTTCAACACTAGAATCTATTGTGACTTCATCTTCATCGGCTATACTTGCCCAATAGTTATCTTCACTCATTGCACCACGTAAAGTAGGATTACTACCTTCATATGTTTCAACAAAAATAGAGTTAGAATCATCTGAACTATTTTTTGCAAATCTTATTCTATTGAAACAGTTATCTTGCATAGCCTGATATTTAGCTTGTCTTATGTAATTAACCAAGATAGATGCTGCTGCTTTGCAACGGTCAGAAGAATGAAAGTTGTTTATGGCAGGAAGGGCAATACTACTGACTATAGAAATAATAATTAATACGCACATTATTTCTATCATAGTAAAACCTTGTTTATTGTTCCTGTTAATACTATTCATATTCTAATGTACCCTTCGTTTTTAATTATAGCATAAGTTAATGAAGTTTGAATAAACTTTTTAATCTGTTTAACAAGTGTTTCAGCCATTGTTTTAATAGATATTGGCTTGGGTTTGATTAGTTTTATTATTGTAAAAAACTTCAATTCATGATAAGTTTTTAGCGAATTTGTAGGAGGTCATCCTTTTTATGGCAGAAGACATTAAAGAAAACAAAGCTGTTAGTGCTCCAATAGATGAAGCAAAAGCTTTGGCTGATATAAAGAACGTTCACAAGAAAATAATGACCGAAATAGGCAAAGTTTTTATTGGTCAGACTAAGGTCGTAGAAGAAGTTCTATATGCTCTATTTGCAAAAGGGCATGTTTTGTTGATAGGTGTTCCTGGGTTAGGAAAAACCTTATTGGTAAATAGTTTGGCAAAACTTCTAGACTTAGATTTCAAGCGTGTTCAATTTACACCGGACTTAATGCCGAGTGACATTATAGGAACAGATATTATTGAAGAAAACACCAAAACAGGTGAACGTAACTTCCGTTTTGTAAAAGGTCCTCTGTTTACTCAGGTTTTGTTGGCAGATGAAATAAACAGAACACCGCCTAAGACTCAGGCCGCTCTTTTGCAGGTCATGCAGGAACGCAAGATAACAAGTGGAACTACAACTTATGATGTTCAAGAACCTTTCTTTGTTTTGGCAACTCAGAATCCAATAGAACAAGAAGGTACTTATCCTCTGCCAGAAGCTCAGCTAGACCGTTTTATGTTTAATGTTCGTTTAGAATATCCTCCTACAGAAGAAGAAATAATGATGGTTAAAGCTACTACCAGCGGAAGCATGGAAGACTTAAAACCTGTTATTACTTCCGATAGAATTATTGAATTACAGGAAATAGTAAGAAGAGTTCCTGTTTCTGACAGAGTTATAAAGTATGCTGTTGCTATTGCAGAAGCTACCAGACCAAATCAGCCCAAATCCAGTGAATTTGTAAATAATTATATTACTTGGGGTGCTGGACCACGTGCTAGCCAGTATTTGATTCTTGGTGCCAAGGCAAGAGCTGTTTTACAAGGTAGATACTATGTAGCTTGTGAAGATATCAGAGCATTGGCATTTTCAGTTCTTAGACACAGAATTATGCTTAATTTCAGTGCAGAAGCAGAAGGAATTACTCCGGATTCTGTTATAGAAAAGATTATTAAGACTGTATTGGAACCAGTAGGTTAATAAGAGCATCTTAAGAAAGTAATGACGAATTTGGTAAATGGATAAAACCAGTAAAATATCCAGATTTCTTGATCCAGAACTATTAGCTTCTTTATCAAATCTGGAAATAAAAGCCAGAACTGTTGTTGAAGGCATGATTGAAGGTCAGCATAAAAGCCCTTTTAAAGGCTTTAATGTTGAATTTTCTGAATACAGACAATATGTTCCAGGTGACCCATTAAAAGATATAGACTGGAAGGTTTATGGAAGAACCGACAAGTTTTATATTAAAGAACATGAGCAGGAAACAAACCTTTCTGGTTATATGATACTTGATACTAGTGGCTCTATGTCTTATAAGGGTGCTGGGAGCATGAGTAAACTTGATTATGCCTCAACTCTTGCTGCTTCTTTGTCTTATTTAATGCTTAAACAGCAGGATTCTGTTGGTTTATTAACCTTTGCAGATGGAATTAGCAAGATTATCAGACCAAGAACAGGAATTGCTCATTTAAAAACAATTTGTAACGAATTAGACAACATCAAAGCTACAGAAAAGACAAATATAGGAGAAAGTCTTGATGTAGTTGGTCAGACCATGAAAAAAAGAGGTATTTTTGTAATGTTTTCTGACCTGATGGATGATGCTGATATTATTATCAATAAGCTTAGACAGCTTAAGAGCAGACGTCATGAAATAGTTCTGTATCATATATTAGATGCTGATGAAATCAGATTTCCATTTGATGATATGACTATTTTTAAAGATTTAGAAGATAAATCGGAAATTACAACAGATGCTTTTTCTTTAAGAAACGAGTATTTGAATAGAATCAGGCAGATGATTAATACTTTCAGATCTGCTTTAAGAAAGTCAGGTATAGACTATTTGCTTGCAAATACTTCTATGCCTTTAGAAGCTAGTATCAGAAGCTTCTTTACACGCCGTCAGGCTATTTTGGAAAGGTAAAGAAGATGAATTTTGCTAGCCCATGGTTTTTATTAGGTCTTTTCGGAATAGCTGTTCCTATATGGCTTCATTTGTATTTTAAGAAGACTCCAGTAATTAAAGATTTTCCAAGCTTACGTCTTATAATGAAGTCTGTGGAATATCTTTCACGCCAGAAAAAAATACGTAATCTTCTTTTGATGGCTTTGCGTATTATCCTTCTTTTCCTGGCTGTAATGGCATTGGCAAGACCTTTTATCGGGCAAAGTGCTGGAGCAGGTGTTTCTTCGTCTGCGCCCACAGCTTTTGTTATTCTATTAGATAATTCTATGTCTATGGGAAGCACTTATCAGGGCGTATCTGTATTTAATACTGCTCGTGCAAGAGCATTAGACATATTAGAACAGATGAACCCTTCTGACAAAGCTACAGTAGGTTTTGTTAATGAGCCAGGAGGGCTTGTTTTCCCACAGCTAACATGGGATAAAGAAGCTTTAAGACAGAGCATAAGCAATGCTAAGTTAACTTCTGCCGGAACAGATATAGCATCGGCATTGTTGCCAGCTTTAGAGCTTTTGGTTCCTTTAAATGGCTACAGAAGAACTATCTATGTAGTTACAGACATGACAGAATCAGCTTGGAAACCATTTGTAGAAAGATATGACCTTGAAAGAATAGATAAGGGCATAGATTTGGTTATGGTTCCTGTCGGTGGGACTACTCCTGAAAATATGGCTGTTACCGGATTAGAAACAGAAGCTTCTGTTGTTATGCTTGGTCGAAAAATTCCGTTAAAAGTAACAGTAGCAAATTATACAAACAAAAAGCAGACTGCAAAAATCAGTATTTCTATTAATGGAGAACGCCGAATTGGTTCTGAAGTTGAAATTGAAGCCAACAGCGAAAAGATTTGTTCGTTAGATTGTTCTTTTTCAAAAACAGGAATGAATCATCTTGAAGCCTCAATACAGAATGATGCTATGCCTTCAGATGACCAGAGACACTTGGCTGTAAGAGTATTTGAACCTTGCAAGATTTTGCTTGTAAAACCTGAAAATGCAGGAAATACAGAAAATAACGATGATATTTTTATAAAATTTGCTCTGAATCCTTTGAATAGAAGCAAAGAAAATATTTTTGTTGTTGAATCCCGTTTGACTAGTGAAATAACAAATGTCGAACCTTCGAATTATTCTGCTGTTATATTGCTGAATCAAAGACATCTTCCAGAAAACTTTATTAAAAAACTATCTGACTATATGTTAGCTGGCGGAAATATAATTACTTTCTTGGGCGATAGAGTTGAGCCTGATTGGTATAACAAGCATTTATCAGATAATCTGGGTGGCGGTTACCTGCTTCCAGCCAGAATATTCAAGAGAGTTGGAAATTCTGTCAGCAAATCGGTTGGTTATCAGCTTACAGACATAGATATCGGACATCCAGCTTTTAGTATTTTTGGTAAAGATGGAAACGGAGATCCTAGCAGAGCTAAAATATACGAATTTTTCCAGGTTCGACCTAATCCGACCGCTATGCTTTTATGCAGAATGAGTCATGGTTTACCAGGTATTATAGAAGAAAAGCGAGGAAGAGGCCGCTCTTTATTGGTTACTTTCACCGCAGACAATAAATGGTCAGATTGGCCAATAAAGCCTACTTGGTTGCCTTTCTTGCATCAGGCTCTAATAGCTATGGTTACTGCCAATGATTTAACTATAAATGGTGCCAGACCTGGTATGCCTATTTCCGCAACAATTACTGCCAATAAAGAAGAAAAGGTTATTTTAAAGCATCCTGATGGAAAACAGGAAAGTATAGATAATCTTACTGCTGGAAAAGGAATTATACATTTTACGACTAGAAATACTGAATTACCAGGATACTATGAACTAATAGTCGGAAATAAACTTATTAGTGCTTTTGCTGTAAATCCTCCACCAGAAGAAAGTTATCTGGCACGTATTAATCTTAGAAAGATACCTAGATTTATTCCTCTTGAACAAGAAGTAGGAAAGGGTAAAACAGTAAAAGAAAAAGTTACTATATTGCGAGACGGTTATGATATGAGTGGATTGGCTATATGGTTGCTGATTATACTTGCATTGGTTGAAAGCTTCTTTGCTAACAAGCCAATAGAAAAGAAGGCTCCCAATGCTATATAATATATTAAGTTTTTTAGGATTAGATGCTGGCTCTATTAGAAGTATAAGTTCTTTTGCTGTGCATTTTTCCTGGGGTTGGGCAGGTTTTTTACTTGCTCTGCTTGCTGTTTTGCCTTTGGCTTGGTTTACCTATCGTTTTGAAGGAAAGAGCGTAAAAGAAAGCACAAAAAGAAAGCTTTTGACTTTAAGAATTGTATGGCTGGTTCTTGTTTGTTTTTTGCTTACAGGACCGACTTTGGTTGTATCTGGCTGGGTTCCTTTACAGAACAGATTAGCAGTAATGTTAGATACTTCTAAGAGTATGAGTATTAAAGAAGGCAACGAAACTCGTTTTGATAAAGTTAAGAAAATAATTCAAAGCGGTTTCTTAAAGAAACTTGAAAAGAAAACAGGCATTTATCCTGATGTTTTTGCATTTGCAGAAAATGTTACTCCGATTTCTCCTTCAGAAATAGAAAAGTTTAATCTTAAGGCTGATGGAAACCAGACTGCAATAAGTTCAGGTTTAAAAAATGTTGTTTCTCATTTGGGAGAAGGCAATTTACTAGGGGTAATAATGCTTACTGACGGTGTTAACACCATTGGCGAAAATCCTCAGAATGTTCTTTCTTCTATGAGAACACCAGTTTACTTTGTTGCACCAGGTCGCACCAGCAGTGTAACAGACTATGCTTTGTTTATTCCTAAACCACCAGCTTTTGGTTATCTAAATTCAAATTTAAGAGTCAGGGGCGAAGTTTCTGCTCGAATTACAGCTAATAGTGAAGCAAAAGAAAAAATAGAAGTCAAAGTAACCAAAGATGGTGAAATATTTGAAATTATACCTGTTGAAGTAATGGGGAATGGGGTAAAGGTGCCTTTCAGCTTTAATATTCCTTGTAAAGAAGAAGGCAGTTTTAGATTTGAAGTAGAAATACCTACCGTAGACGGCGAATTGACTGAAGAAAACAATAAAACAGCATTTTTATTGAAGATTGTTAGAGAACGTTTGAATGTTCTTGCTCTGAGTGGGTTACCAAACTGGGATATGAAGTTTATAACCAATGCTTTAGCTGGTGACCCGAATGCATCATTAACTCATTGGGCAAGAATAACAGATGATAGGTGGGTTTGTTCTAAAGATTTCGAAGTAAAAAATGGAACTTCTGAACCCAATTTCCAAGAGGAAATAAAAGATGCTGATATTATCATTTTAAATGGTATTCCTCATAATTATATAAAGAGATTTGAATCAGATATAATTAAGCGTATTGAGTCTGGAAAACTTGGGTTACTTGTTATGCCCTCATGGAAAAGCCTGACTCAATTGGGTTATAAAGGAACGGAAATAGCGAATATACTTCCGGTAACAGTAGGTGAAGAAGTTTGGCGTGGAACTTCAGGAAATATGCTATTACCTTCTACTGAGACTTCATATTCTTTCTTGAATTTGGCTGATGACCCAATAGAAAATAGCTCTCTGATGGCGACTTTGCCAAAATTTGATGGAATCTATGAATACGAATCTATTAAACAAAGTGCTGAAATATTGCTGACTTCTACTGTTATGGGAAGCAAAACAAAATTGCCTTTTATGTTAAGAACCAGAGCCGGATTAGGAAATATAATCATGATTAATGGCGGTCCTTTGTGGCCTATAGGTTTTAGATTGGCCAATAGCGAAAGAGGCTTCAGTACTTATGCCGGTATGATTATAAATATGTTGAAATGGCTGATTAATAGACGTGAAGATGCTCAAGTAAGCATAGAACTAGCTAACTCTCGCGGTTATGTTGGAGCGTCAACTGTAGTTAAGGTATGGGTATCTGATAACAGACATAATTTGATGCAGAACGCCAGAGTAATTCTAAATATTAACGGTGAAAAGGGTGAAAACTATAACTTAGTTTGTATTGAAACTTCTGAAGCAGGTTGTTACGAAAGTACTTTTATTCCTGCATCAAAAGGACTTCATACCATAGAAGCAAAAGCAAGTTATCAAGGCAAAGAACTTGGAGGCTCTAAGGTTGAGTTTTTAGTTGAAACACCTACTGCGGAATTTGATGACCCAATAATAAAAACAGATGTAATGGAATCTATAGCTAAAGAAACTGGTGGCTTAATGGTTTTTGATGATGAAACTGATAAGCTTATAGCTTCTTTAAATTCTGTTCCTGGAAAAAAACTTGAAAGCAAGAGTATTGATATCAGAGATTGTTGGTTATTGCTGATACTGATTATATTATTACCCTGTTTGGAATGGTATTATCGCAGAACAGGAGGACTTTCTTAAAATGAATGGTAATGTTTCTTTAATTATAAAAAAGGTGCTCCTGGCAACGGCTTTGGCTTGTTCTGCTCTATTATGTATTGGAAGATGCTTTGCTGCCGAATGGGACAGAGTAATCATTGCTAGATTAAAATATAGTGGTGGTGGAGACTGGTATGTTAGCCCAACAACTATTCCTAATCTTTTAAAGCAGGCTGATAAACGATTTAAATTGCCTACACAGCCTGAACATATAGGCGTTGCTGTTAATGACCCTGAATTGTTCAGATATCCTATGCTATATGCTAGTGGTCATGGACAGATTAGATTTAAAGACAACGAAATGATGGCTATTCTAACTTATCTTGATAACGGTGGTTTTTTGTGGATAAATGACAGTTATGGAATGGAAAAATACGTTCGTCGAGAAGTTAGAAGGCTTTATCCAGACAGAGAATTTGTTCAATTGCCCAAAGATCACCCTATTTTTCATACTGTATATGATTTAAAAGATGGGTTGCCAAAGATTCATGAACATGATGGCAAGCCGCCGGCAGCCTATGCTATTTTTGACAAAGGGCGTATGAAGATTCTATATCTGCTTGAATCAGATATAGGTGATGGTTTGGAAGACGAGGGTATACATAAGTCTGATACCCCTGAAATTAGGGAATTGGCCATGAAAATGGGTTTAAATATTCTGGTTTATGCAATGATGCAGTGAGATAGCTATGAATGAAAATATAGAAAGCAACTTAAAAAAATACAGCTCGGCAAAAGAAGATTTGAAAACTCGTTTTTCATCTTATAAATCTGGTCGCAGACTTCGTGTTTTTATAAAATCTGTTTTAGCCGCCTTTATTTCAGCTATTGCTTTAGTTATTATATTTTTATTAGTTGAACGAACTCCTATGCAGTCAGAGTTCATGCGCTATCTGTTTTCAGCTATTTTATACATAGGCATAATATGCTGGATATACCGGCTTTTTACAAAATGGTTCAAAGCGCCTTCTGATGTTTCTTTAGCTGTAGAAATTGAAAATAGTACCGGGCATTTTAATTCCATGCTTTCTAGTGCTATTGAATTCATGGAAAATACAGACAGCGAAAAATCGCTTTCAGGCTTAATGAAGAAGCTTACTATTGTTTCTGCTGACGAAGAGTTAAAAACAGATGACATAAAGCTTTCTTTAAAAGCTTTTTCACGCCGTAAAAGAACTTTTGCTTCATTGATTTTTGTAGCTATAATTGCTGGCTGGTATTTCATTTCTCCTGTGGAAGTGAAAACAGGTGTTGCCCGTATTTTTTTACCTTTTTCATCAGTTTCTCCATGGTCTAATCTGAGTTTGGAAGTATTGCCTAAAAATGCTGTCGCAGCTGTAGGTGAAAATATTGAAATTGCTGCAATTCCTTCTAGAAAAGTAGATGAACCAATAATACTTGAAATCATAGACCCTGAATCAAAAGAGATTAATAAGGTTGAAATGTATTCTGATGCAACAGCAACAGATTCAAAGTTTGTTTACAATCTTATGTCTCTCCAAAGTTCTATTGATTATAGAGTTACCTGTGAAAAAGCTGTTTCAGAAAAGTATTCCATAGAAGTAATGGCTAGACCTCAAATTAAAAAAGTGGTTATGACTCTTTTCCAGCCATCATATATTTCTAATAAGCCTATAAAATTACCCGACAATACTAACGAAACCGAGATACTTATAAATAGCAAAATACGCATAGATGTTGAAGCAGATATGCCTTTAAAGAAAGGTGAAATATGCTTTGACAACAATGCTACTCAGAGTTGTCAGATTATAGAAAACAAATTTCAATATGAATTTAATGTGGCAACTTCAACTTCCTTTGTTGTTAGTGTAAGTAATGAAATAGGCCTTACAAACGAAAAATCAGTAGTTTATAAGATTACTGCAAAACCTGATTTGCCACCAAGTATAGAATTGCTTAAACCAGGCTGCGATGTCGAATTCCCAACAGCTAAAAGATTGGATATTAAAGCTGTTGCAAAGGATGATTTCGGCGTTAAGACGATGGTTTTACATTATAAAGCAGGTCATCGTGAAGATTGGAAACCTTTGAACGTAAAATCTGATTTTACGCCTATGCCTGAATGTGAAATAGAATTTCCTTGGATGCTAGATACTGTCTATGTTCAGCCTGGAACAAAAATTCAGTATTATATGGAAACAGAAGATGCTTGTCAGCCAAAACCAAATGTTGCATCTACTTCTATCTTCTTTGTTAATATGCCATCTATGCAGGATGTTTATAAAGGGCAGGATAATCAGCAGGCTGATTTGAAAAAGCAACTTGAAGAATATGTAGAAGAACAGAGAAGACGAAGTGAATCTCTTAAAAAAGCCTATGAACAGGTTAAGCATGAAGAAAAACTTGATTTTGAAACCAGTCAGGCTATTGAAGAAGCTATAAAATCCGGTGAAAAGAATCAACAGACAGCAGAAGAAATATTAAAGTCTTTTGAAAACATGCAGAAATCTATGGAAAATAATCCATTTACATCTCCTGAAGCCTTAGAACGAATGCAAAAGGTTCAAGAGTTGTTAGACAATGTTTTGGATAAAGAAAGCAAGCAGATGCTCAAAAATCTTCAGGATTCATTGAAGGATATTAATCTTGATCCAAAAGAAATTCAGAAGTATGAAGAAGCATTTAAGCTGGAAGACTATATGAATAGTCTTGATAGAACTATTAACCTTTTAGAACAGGTTCAGCAACAGCAGAAATTTGAATCTCTGGCTAATTCAATAGAAGATCTTTATGAAAGACAAAAGCAGATTGCTTCTGAAACAGAAGAATTATTGAAAAAACAAAGTCAGAAAGAAATGTCACTAGATGAAGTTGAAGATAAATTAAAGAAACTTCAGGAATTAGAAGAAAAACAAAAAGAAGGTAAGCTTTCTAACGAAGAAGAAAAGGAACTGCAAGATCTTAAGAATCAGCAGAACAAGTTAGAAGAACTTCAAGAACTGCTTGAAAAACAAAAGAATGGTGAACTATCTAAAGATGAAGAAAAGAAGCTGAACGATATTCAGCAAGCTTTACAGAATGAAAAGAAAGACGGTCTTTCAAAAGAAGAAGAAAACAGATTGAAAGACCTTTTAGACCAGCAGAAAAAGATTAGTAAAGACCTTGAAGAACTTCAGAAAAAGTCTGAAGAAATGACCAAAGATACCAAGAATGAAGATTTGAAGAATAACCCGCTTATGGAAGATGTAAAGAATATTCTTGATCAGATGAAAAATAAAGATCATAAGAAGATAGGCGAAGATATTCAAAAGGAAATGCAGAATAAGAAACTTGATATGGCTCAGAAAAATCAAGAAAAGATGTTGAATTTCCTCGAATCTTTAAAGAAAAACGCAAATCAGATGAAGGATATGATGGGTGGCGGAGAAGCTGCACAGCTTGATTTGTCTTTCTATATTTCAAGAGCTATCAAGGTTTCTAAAGACCAGGAAAAGCTTCTGAGAGAAATAATTGATATGCCTGATCAGTTTATGCGTGGGAAAATGCCTCAGATAGAAGGCGTAATCGACTACGTGTCTGTTCTGCAGGTTTTGGTAAAACAACAGGGACTTTCTTTACAAGAAGATTTGAATCAGTTTGTAAAGAGTAGTTTTGCTATAGATCCTTCTGTTATTGAATCTATAAATGGCACTCAGAAGATGTTTTCTGATATAGTTAAGAACTTGGAAGACAGGGCTTTAGAGTCTGCCAGAAAAGACCAGTATGAAATAATCAGAAGATTTAATAAACTGGCGGCCGATTTAATGAGGGCTCAAGATGGTTCTGGCAGTGGAAGCAGTTCATCGCAGCCAATGTCTCCAATGCAACAGTTTAAGAATCTTACAAGACGTCAGTTGAGTTTATATCAGCAAATGATGAAACAGCAACTAATGCCTCAGGGTAGTCAGGCTTTAAAACAAATGGCTATGGAACAGAGACATATAAGAGAATCTCTGGAACAACTTATGAGAGAACATCGTCAACAAATGAATAATTTGGGAAGAATGAATGATGTTATAGATGATATGAAAGATCTGGAAACCAAGATTCTAGATCCTTCTCTGCGAGAAAAGGTTGCAGAAAAACAGAAATCAATCTATGAACGTATGCTTAAATCACAAAAAGCTATTAAAAATCGTGATGAAGAAGATGAAGAACGCAAAGCTCAGAAAGCTAGAGAAATATATCAGCAGGAACCAGAAAAGCCTATCGGTGATATTGGTTCTGGAAGTATAGATTTGAGTAAAGATTTTACTGGAGACTTAAGAGAAGAATATCCGGAAAGCTATAAGAACTTACTGAATGATTATTACAAGTCTCTTAACATATATGGCGGTGAACAGAGATGAGAAAAGATTCTAATCATATATTAACGATTTTGTTTATAGCATTTTTAAACTTAATTCCTGTTAATAGCTGTTTCTCTGCTTCTTATTCTCCAGAAGCTTCAAGATTGTATAATGAAGCTGTTATGGCTTACAGAACCAGACATTTTAACTTAGCAAAAGAATGTTTTTATAAGATTCTTGAAAATTATCCTGATGATAGAATGGCTGATGTAGCTCGTGGCAATCTTGCTGTTCTTTTAAGAGATTTAAAAGAATATGATAAAGCTATTGATATTTACAAAGAGATTATTGAAAAAGCTACCTATGAAAATGATAAAAATAATGCAAAAATTCAACTGGTAGATATCCTCTATACTGTTCATAGATATAGAGAAGGCATAGAACTCTTAGAAGATTGGTTAAAAAAAGATTCTGGTAATGTTGATATAGCTCGTAAACTAGCTCAGTTTTATTTGCAATCAGGAAATAAAGATGAAGCTTGGCTTTTATTGGAACGCTTTATGGAAAAAGGCGAGAAGAAGGCTTTTGATGACTTATTAGATTTATCTATGAAAAGTGGTGAAGTAGATAAGCTTTTAAATAGTCTTGATAGTCATAGAACAAAACTTAAATACTCTGTTTATAGCAGTTATCTTGCTGATTGTTATTTGGCTTTAGGTCGAAAAGATAAGGCTATTGAAGCTTTAAAAGAAAACAAAGACTACGAAAAGGATGTTAATGTTTTAAAAAAGCTATCTGATATACAGATTTCAGCAAATATGATTGATGATGCTATAGTAACACTTGATAAATTGGTTTCTTATTTGCCTTCAGATTGGCAGTGCTTGAGAAAACTTGGCCACTGTTATTTCCTTAAAAATAACAAACAGATGGCTATGGAAGTTTGGAAAAGACCTTTAAGACGACGTTATAGTAGTCAGGATCTATATATTAATTATACAGCTGTTTTAATTGAACATCAGATGTTGGAAGAAGCCTTAGAAGCTTTTGATGAAGCTAGAACTGCTTTAAGGCATGAAACCATGTTTGCAGAAGAAAAAGCCGCTGTTCTTGAATCATTGGGGCGTTTTAAAGAAGCTATGGAAGAAAATCTTAAAGTTCTTTCTGATGGAATATATAAATCAGAAATCTTCGATAAACTTTATAATGCGAAAATACCTGGATTTTCTTTGGAAGAACGGTTGAACGCTTTAAACAAAGGGGATTTTAATCAAGCAATTATTCAGGCTTTGATAGAATTATATTTTAGAAAAGCCAGAATGGAAGATATCGATAAATTAGTTTCTTTGATAGATGAACAATCTGCTATTTTCTTTGATGATCTTTTTTATGATCGATTAAGGCAAGAAGCTTTGCTTGTTCCTGAAGAATTCCATTTCTCGCTTATGAAACGAATGATGGAGGCAAGAAAGAATTCTACTCTAGAATTGAAACTGGCTATACTTATGCTCAAAATGCCGGAATACTTTGAAAAATGGCAAAAAGAAGCTTATGGCTATTCAAAAAGAACGGTTGAATCAAAAGAAATAGCAGATGTAGAGTTAAAATATAATCTTTATTTAAAAATGGCTGAATTTGTTTTCGATTTCATGAAAAACCCAAAGGAAGCAGATTCATATCTAGCTACGTTTTTGAACCAGGATATTACTGTTTCCTATAAGAGCAAAATCATTGAAGCAAAGCTTATGAGAGCAAAATTGCATACTTATATGTCAGATTTCCCAAAAGCAGAAGAAATACTGAATGATGTCGGCTCTATACTTGATAAAAATGATTACATTGGTGGTTTAACTCGATTGGAAACAGAAGAATATTTGATGCAGCAAAAGGTAGAATTAGCAAGACTTAAAGCTCATATGGGGCAATATCAAGAATCCTTGGATTTGCTTAAAGATATAGTGGAAAATCATAAAGAAGGCGAATGGGTAAACGATGGCCTGGAATTGGCTTTGGATATTACTCGTTATTCATTAGGTGATCTTAGTGCTATAGATCATAAGTTTAAGGCTGAAAGATTTGCTGCCTGCGGAGACAATACTCAGGCAATATCTGAAATTAATGCTGCTATAGAAGCTCTGCCAGCTTCTTCAACTTCTTTAATCGCAGATCTTGAAGCTGATAAAATTATGCTTTCATCTGATAATGTAGATTTTAATGAATTATCCAAACAGATAAAACTATTTTTGGCAAAATACCCAGACAATATCAAGAATGCGGATATTGCTGATTTTAAAATCAAATTGATGCAACGATTAAATCAATCTCAAGACAGAATAGATGAAGAAATGCGAAACTATATCGTTAATTTCCCATCAGATTTGAGAAGTGGTAAGTATAAGCACAGTCTTGAAAATGGAGGTAAAAAATGAGGGTTGGAAAACTGTTTTTTCTGATATTGATACTTGCCTTGTTTTTACCTAATACGTCTTTTGCAGGTAAATTGCTTATTCCAATGGATGATAACCAATCAGATCATCTTAGAAGCTATGGTGTTACATATTGGGTTTTAGATAAAACCGGCACTGATGCAGAATGGTTGTTGAACTATAGAGGCGGTTCTTTTTTGGTTGAAGATCTTCCTGAAATAAGAGAACAGGCAAAAAAAGCTGGCGTCACAGTTAAACCAGTATCTGATGCTGAATTAAATGCTATTTATAATGAAATAGAAGAAGAAAACATGGAAAAGGTGCTCTTAGAAAAAGCACCAAAAATAGGTGTATATTCGCCTGACTATGAAGAACCCTGGGATGATGCTGTTATTCTTGTATTAACTTACGCGCAGATTCCTTTTGAAAAGTTTTACGACAAAGAAGTTCTGAATGGAAATATAACAAAATATGACTGGATACATCTTCACCATGAAGATTTTACAGGACAATTCGGTAAGTTTTATTCTTCATTCAGATTGACTACATGGTATAGAAATCAAGTAACAAGAGCTCAACTAGAGGCTCAGAAATTCGGTTATAGCAAGGTTGCTCAAATGAAGTTGGCTGTTGCCAGAAAATTAAAGCAATTTGTAATTGATGGCGGATTTTTGTTTGCAATGTGCTCGGCAGCAGATAGCTTGGATGTTGCATTGGCAGCAAATGGTGTCGATATTGTAGCAAAAGAAATAGATGGCGATGACCCCGACCCATTATGCCAAAGCAAACTTGATTATAGCCAATGTCTGGCTTTTACTGGATTTAAACTGATTATAGACCCATACATTTATGAATTTTCAGATATAGATGTATCAAACAACTATGCTGGTGACCCAGGTACTTATCGTTTGTTTGAGTTTGCTGCCAAAGTAGACCCTATTCCAACAATGCTTACTCAGAATCATAGAGCTGTTCATGATGGATTTTTTGGTCAGACAACGGCATTCAGAAAAAGTCTTCTTAAACCTACTATAACAATAATGGGTGAAAACAATGACGGAGTTTCTGTAAAATACATCAGAGGCGATTTGGGAAAAGGCTTTTTCTCTTTTTATGGTGGACATGACCCTGCTGATGCCAGCCATATAGTTGGGGAAGGTCCGACAAGACTTGAACTGCATAAAAACAGCCCTGGTTACAGATTGATTCTTAATAATATTTTATTCCCAGCTGCTAAGCGCAAAGAAAGAAAGACCTGATTTAAATACTCTTTAGGTCTATCAATATAATATAGTGTTTGTGAATTATTTCACTTAAAAACGACTGAAATTATGAAATTATATGCTTTTGGTTTACATAATATTTTTGAAATTTATGTTTGTTTTGAAGCTAAAAATTGTATAAAAATTGCACAGATACTGTGAAAAATTTCACAAGCGTTGATTTAAAAAATTAATTTTAAGTTTTTTTATCTAAATTAATAAATTAGTATTATTGCATTAATTATTTTATTATAATTTATAAGGCAATTTCCGGTTGCTCCACAATTACGAATATTTAAAAAGGGGAGTTATAAAATGAAAATTAACAAAGATATTCCTGTCCTCTCCACTCTATGCTCTGCGCTCTAAGATCTAATAATTATGTCTAAAGCAAGAAAAAGTATTTTAATTATTTGCATAACTTTATTTATAATGCTTATTCCTATCTGGTTATGCAGTAATAAAATTACAAGGGGTACATTTTTTGTTCCTGCTGATCCTGATTCTTTATTTTATTGTAGGATAGTAGATCAGGCTTTGCAAAAGGGAAGTGAAAAATATATAGATTATGATAATTATGGAAACTTCCCTTACGAATTCAAAATAGGGTACCCCAGATTGTATTATTGGCTTTTATATTTTTATAAATTGGTGTGTACAAAAATATCACCCAAAAATTCTGAATTTTTATTCTTGCTTATTCCGGTATTAACAACAACTTTAACGGCAATAATTATTGTTATTTCTTTTTGTTTTTTTAAATATCCTATTTTATTTATTGTCTTAACAGCTTTTGCTTTGCTTCCTTCTTTTTGTGCGTTTTCTGTGGGAAGTTTTGCTAAATTGGATTATGACCATGTTCTATCTTTATATTTATGGCTTTGGCTGTTAAGTTCAATGTTTTATCAAGACAGTCAAAATAAAAAATGGCTGTATTTAGGTGGTGTTTTTGCTGGGTTGGTTTTAGGCAGTTGGATAGGCTCTCTGCTTATTTTTACTGTTGTTGCACTTGTCTGTTTTGGTTTATGGTTTTTTAATTCAAAATTATGTGAAAAGTATTTACTTTTTTGTTATTCAACTTTTGGTATAGCAACTCTTATTAATGCTTTAATTATCTTGGTTTCGCCAAGCAGATATGGTACCGTTCTTCTTGATTTCGGAATAATTCATATATCAGCTATGGTCCTGGAAACTTTAGGAATTTTCGTATTATCAAAATTTAAGGCTACAAATAAAATCAGAGTTTTGCTTTTATCTATGGCTGTTATAATTCCTTCAATTTATTATTTAATTAATCCTTCTAACTTTATTGATTTAATTGGGAAAGTTTTTGGCACAGACCCTATTTATGTTGAGATACAAGAATTACAGCCTTTAATAGATTTAAAAAATAAAACACATTCAAATACTGCTATTTTCAGTAAAGCAATAGTTAATTATGGCTTTTTATTCTTTCTTTTTCCTATTGTTCTTTTTGGCTCTGTAAAAAGAGATATAAACAAAGATTCTGTATCGTTGTTAAAGCTTTGGACTATTATTGTTTTTCTGGCTGGTATTTATCAATGTAGATATACTAGAATTTTTGGTATAGGCAGTTGTATTTATGAGGCTTTTATTCTTTTTTACTGCTTGAGCCGTTTTAAAGAAAAATTTAGAAAAAAATTAAAACCATTAACTTACAAAATAATTCTTATATTTTGCATCTTATTATCTCTTCTAGTTGTTAGATATACTTCTATGATAAGCCTTTTTATTCAAAATCAGAATATAAGATTATCTGAGTTGGAAGCATTTCATTGGATAAAAGCGAACACACCCGCTACTTCCGGGTATTATGATACTAACAAACCCGAATATGGCATTTTAGCTTATTGGGATTTTGGACATCTAATCAATTATTATGCTCACAGACCTGTTATTGCTAACAATATGCAAAATGGTGTTAAAAATATGGCTGCTATTTTTTCTTCTAAAGATGAAGAAACTGCTTATAAGCTTTGTGAGGATTTAAAAGTTAAATATGTTTTTATGGCACCAGACAGGGTTTTATTCCCATCAACCATTGACTATTGGCCTGCTTACAAAGAACAAGAGCCGGGACCTGGCTATAAGGCTTTACCTTATAACGTTGAACGCAGTAAAGACTATGATAAATGGTTCTTTACATGGTTGAACAAATGTTTTGGTTTAATGGGAAGAGGAGGTTTTGGTGTCACTTCTCATTTCAGGATTATATTTGGGAATGCAGAGAGGAAGTCACCTTCTTTTTCTACTCTTTTATTTGAAAGAGTGAAGGGGGCAAAACTAACTATTAAAGCAAAACCTGATTCTAATGCTGTGGTTTCATTGAGGTTAAATGTTAGAGGTAAATTATTGAATTACTTTAAAGTGTCTAAAGTTTCTGAAAATGGTTATGCTTACTTCACTTTGCCATATTCTTGTTATTTTAATAATAGAATAGTTCGTACATCAGAGCTTTATAATATTTCTTTTGTTTCACATGAAACAGATAAAAAAGTAGTAGGTAAAGTTTTGGTAAAAGAAGAAGATGTTATTATGGGAAATGAGGTTGCAACAGGCTCTATTATTATGTTTAAGTGATAACTTTTATTAGAAACAGAAGTTGTCTGAAAACTTGAAAGTTACTAAAATATTAGTGCACTTGGCAATGACCTTAACCCTTTCGAAAAGGGGATTTTAAAATAATTATACAAAGCTGATTTGGGGCTAAAACCTAGTTTTTTGACAGGCTCAACAAAGGATATAAAACATACTGGTTTACATAATATTTGTGATTTATTTTTGCTCTTTTTATAAAAAATTATGACTTTTGTTTTTTCTTTCGTTATAGATAAAAAAAGATAAATCTTAGTCGATGTATATAGGGCTTTGGGTAACTATGCTCAGTTGCTATAAAAAAGCTGAAACAACGTAATATTCTCTTTGCTGGTCATAATCGTCACTGTTTGTGACTGCAAAGTTATAATGTTTATATAGATTAGGTATAGATGAATACTGAAGAAAAACTAAATTCTAACGAAAAAGATGTTCCATGTGAAACTATACAAAATAATGATTCACATATAAAAGAATCTGCTGATTCAACATCTAATGAAACATCAAAGAAAAAGACTTCCGTCGCTCGTTCGGCAGCAGTTATGGGAATTGCTACTTTTTTTAGCCGAATAGCAGGTTTGGTCAGAGAACAGACTTTTGCTTACCTGTTTGGGGCAGGTAAATGGACAGATGCTTTCAATGTTGCTTTTAAAATACCTAACCTTTTAAGAGACCTTTTTGCAGAAGGTGCAATGAGTGCTGCTTTTGTTCCGACTTTTAATTCTATTTTGCAAAAAGAAGGCGAGGAAAAGGCTTTCAGGCTTACTAACCTGACTTTTTGCGCAATTCTTATTGTTGTTGGCAGTTTAACAGCACTTGGAATGGTTTTAAGTCCTTACATTGTTCAGATTCTTGCCCCTCAATTCATTGAAGACCCTGAAAAATTTGCTGTTACAGTAACTATGACACGCATAATGTTCCCGTTTTTGCTAGTTATTTCCTGGGCAGCGATTTCTATGGGAATGCTTAATTCATTGGGCGAGTTTTTTATCCCCTCTGTAGCACCGGTTTTTCTGAATCTCTCTATGATTTTATCTGGCTGGCTCATTTGTCCTTTGGCTGTAAAGTTTAATATGCCTGCTATTACAGGTATGGCAATTGGAGCTATGCTTGGTGGTATATTGCAGTTCACAGTTCAGCTCCCATCTCTTGTTCGAAAAGGTTGGAAATTCTTTTGGTGTCTGGATTTTAAAGACCCGGGCATTAGAAAAATTGGTAAGTTGATGATTCCTGGAACAGTCGGCTTAGCTGCTACCCAGATAAATGTTGCTGTTAATACTATACTTGCTACCTCTCAGGGTGATGGGGCTGTAAGCTGGATAAGTTATGCCTTCAGAATAATGCAGCTTCCTATAGGCATATTTGGGGTTGCGGTGGCTCAGGCTACTTTACCAGTCATTTCACGACAGGCTGCCAGCGGAGATAAAGATTCAATGGCAGGAACATTAGCCAGTTCTATAAGACTTTCTTCCTTTATTAATCTTTGGGCTTGTTTTGCCTGTGTGGCATTAGCTGAACCTGTAATCAGAATTATTTATCAGCATGGAAGATTTGGAATTGCAGACACCTTAGCTACTACAGCAGTTTTGAGGGCGTATTCCATAGGACTTGTATTTTATGCTCTGATAAAGATTCTTGGCCCTGCATTCTATGCCTTAGAAGATACAAAGGTTCCTGTAAAGGCAAGTATTATTTCTATTATAGTGTCGATTACTTTAAGTCTGGCTTTGATTAAACCTTTTGGTTATATAAGTTTACCATTCAGCAGCAGTATAGCTGCTATAGTCAATGCTGGTTTTTTATTCTTCATGCTTCAGAAAAGGGTAGGGGGCTTTGGAAAATACTCTCTTGTATCTGGATTAATAAAGATTTTGATTGCTACTGCTATTTCTGGTGTGGCAACCTATTATTCCTATGTTGGTTTTGCAGGTTATATGGGTTCTTTGTTCCCGGCATATGTTGCAGGAACTTTTATTAACTCTGTAGTTTCATTATGTGTGGGCGGTTTAGCTGGTCTTGTAGCTCTATATGTTGTTTCAAGATTGATTCATGTGGAAGAAGCAGATAAAGCTGCTGAGCTTGTTTTGAAAAAGATTCGCCGAAAAAAGACGAATAACTGATTTACCTCTTTGTTTTAATAATCAAATTTTTCTAATTTTTAATCAGTTTTTACTAATTTTTCAAAATTAGTAAAAATAACATTATTTTAGCATCTAAACCGATTATTAAAATCAAAATAATTATGTAAACCCGTGATTTTATCTTTTTAATTATAAAAAGTTAAACTAAAAGTCTTTTAAGCGGTACAATCGCTGTGGTATAATTAAATTATGCTATACAAATTTTCTAACAAAAAAGGTAATATTACTTTAATCCTTGTTGGGCTTATTTTCGTAATGATGATTATGACTATGTTTTTGTCACGTCGTCTTACAAGCCATACCCAGTTGCTCACTTTAGGTGATTATACCCAAATAAGCAGATATTATCTTGAATCCTATGCTAATCATGTTATGCAACAGGTTAGAGCTCAGGTTAATGATCCTACTTCCAAGTTAAATGAAGCAATGTGTCAAGACATAGAGTCATTACCTAGTAGAGATTTAACTGATTGTTTCGTTTATAAAGAATCTGATGCTCTTAAAGAATTAGAAATAGTATATGGCAATAATAATAAAATAAAAAGGTTAGTCGGTCCTGGTAACTTTTCAATAAAACTGACTAATAACACAGAAGCTATTGGTTACCCTGAGTGGTTAACAATAGAAAAAGAAAAAACCTTGGATAATCTTAAAAAAGAAAAAGAAGGCGTCTTAGAGGTTACTTGTGCCTGTTCATTTAATAAAAGAAAATATACTCTTGTTGTTCAGTTCCCTTTCACAGTTGTTTATCGTATGACTCCAGTTCTTAAAGATTTTATGCTTTTTGCTGATAATATTTATTCTGAACAGAGATGGGAAAAACAAGTTAAATTAAGTGATGATAAAAGTCTGGATAGATTAAATATTGTTGCCATAGAAAATGGTAGGGCAGTCTTAGAAGATTATGCAGAAAGTCTTAAAGAAGACAATGATATTAATTTTAATTATATTAATCGAGGTAAATTCAGGATAAGACCCTGGTTTTTGTTGCAACCTCCAGAAGGTGAGGCTGTAGACGAAAAAAATTCTGGAATGGTATATTTAGGGCCTACAGATAGAACTTTTGGAAAATCAATTTTTTATAATTTAGGTGGTATTGCTCCTAAAAGCGATCCAGATTCCTCTGATACAGATCTTATAGACCACAGTGATGTTAATATTGTTACTCCAGAATCAGTAGGTTTGCCTCAAAATTTTGATATAACAAATGAGACTGCAGATTTCCCAATAGGTGGTGGTATTAAATCTTATGGAAGAGAAACTCATTTAAAATCGGAAGGTCACCATTTGAATTTAGGGGTTATAGGTTTCTGTAAAGAGTTTACTACTTTTTTTGATGTTGGTATATATAAACTTTCTGATTTCTTTAATGATGATTCAGATGTATTAATGAAACCTGATAGTGAAACTTTCTGGGGTGAAATAATTAAAAAATCGTTAGACTATAGGAAATACTATGGCTTTTCATTTGGCTTAAAACTTTTTGGAGTTCATTATAAAACTATACTCGGTAACCCTGTTCCACCCGTAAAACGTCAGATTTTTGGAAATGTTTTCGGACGATTTATATTGTTCAATATGTGGAGTGGTCCTTCGTCAGCTTTCCAAGCATTAAAATATAATCCTAATTGTACTATTGATGAAGTTCCACCTCAGGAGTTGAATTATTTAGCAGATAGAGATCCAATATATTTCAGACCAGAGGAATATGAAGAGGGGATGAGCGAACAAGAACAGAGAGAGATATATAATAAATATATGTCTAAAACCATGTCTGGTATGGTAACCAAAGACCATTATAAGAAAAATGGAGATGGTCGTAACCAATCTCTCTTTATGCCAATAAATTATGATTATGATGGCGGATGGGAACATAAAATTTTTGATGATAGTGATTTTGAAGCAAACGATGGCTTTAAATTTAAAGGTAGAGATAAGGGTTTTGATAAATTTGGTGAATTGTGGTTTGCAAGAAAAGATGATAATCCATCAGACCCTACCGATGACCGTTCTTGTATAGAAAAACGTATTGGTAGAACTTTTGAAGATGAAGATAGATTTAAAGAAGCTGTTGGTTATCCAGAAAGATTTAAGATTAATGGTGTGGTTTATGTAAAAGGTGATTTGGATTTAAGTAAGGGAATGAATTTAAAGGCAGATGATTGCAGTGGCGGAATCGTCTTGGTCGATGGTGATATAAAAGTAGGTAATATTCTTAGAGGGCAAGACCCAATATTTGATAGAAACAATAAATTTGAATTGTTTACTGGTAGTGGCAATGGAGTTGAAATTTATAAGGGTTGGGTTGATTCTGCATCAGAATATTACATTGGTGCAGATAAGATTTTAACTTTTGTTTGTTTGCCTAATGGAGGGAAAAAACGAAAAATAGAGATAGTTGGAAACACTTTATTGGGCGTTCAGCTTATTAATCTAACTCAAGATGATTCTAAAAAAAGATCAAGCTGGGACCGTGAAGAAATTGAAGACCAGATTTGTTGGAATTTGCCAATAGATAGCAAGAAGAAAGACATTATTTTCTATGGGTCTATTGCCTGCAATCAGTTAAACTTGCCTCGAAGACTATTAGAATTTGGTGAAATCACTAATAGCTGTGATGCTGTTTTAAATGCACCCGTCTTTTTGTATCCTTCTGTTATGGCTTCAGAAACTCCTCCTTTGGCTGTTCAGATTATGGAAGATATGCGGTGTTACCGTCTTACTGCCGAAAAAGAAGGAGCTACAGATTAATGGGTCTGAAAACCAGAGCTTTTTCAATGGTTGAAGTCATGGTAGCTATTGTCGTCTTTGCGCTGGCAATTCTTCCATTGGTTTGGTTAAGCTCTAAACAAACAAAAGAGGCTTTCCATGTCGGTAAACATATGATGGCAGGTCAGCTTGCCGCAACTTTCATGGATAATATTCTACATCGTGACTATGATGATGTTTCTAATATTGCTAAAAAAAGTCCTTATGAAGGCGATGTGCTTGAAAATTCTTCTAATTCTAAGATAAAAGATTTTTTTAATTTATCTGAAATGGTTGAAGGTCTAGAGAATGAAAAAGCTAATGAAAATATAAAAATTTCGTTTAGAAATTTTAGATATAAGATTACTTTGAAAGAAAATTTAAAAGACAGCTATAATTCTGATACTAAAGAATATGGAAAGGCTATATCTATAACAGTTGAAGTTTCATATTTAGTTTCAGATAATAAAAATGATAGAGATAGAACAAGGCAATATTTGCGTATAAATGCGATTAAATATGGTGAAATGCATAAATAATATGAAGAAAACTGGTGATTATCTAAAAAATAAAAAAGGGATAACTGTTATGGAAATAGTTATCGTAATTGCCATTTCCAGTATTATTATGGGAGTTGCAATGGCTATGATGAGTCGCAGTAATACCCAGTTTAAGAGAAGCACCAATATGATAAACATACAACGTTTGATGGATAATATTATTGAACGTATTCGTTCAGATGTTCGTTCTTTAAAACGTATTGTTCCATCGGATGATAATGGGTCTGGTAATGATACTATAACTTCTGGAGATCCTAATAAAATTAGTTTTGTCGTAGTAAAATTTATAGATGCTGAAAGCTATGATGATATTGATAAAGAACATAATTATTCTAAAATAACTTATGAGTTTGACCCTGAACAAAAGACTCTTTTTCGATATGAAATTAAAGACTGTGATATGTATGGAGTAGGTGGTGAAACTGTACCTGAAGAGTCTAACTTTCATGGTATGAATCAGGTTCTTTCTATGAACTTTGATCCTGTGTTTAATCATGAGTATGAAGATGGCGTAAGAACTAAAAGAGATTCAAATAAAGGTGATGATTTCAAATGTTTGAATGTTGCTATGCAATTAGTCGCTAATGAATACAGTAGCAAAGATTCTGATGCATCAACTTTATCTATTGCTTGCCAGTTTTATTCAACATGTGTAGAATCAAAACTTAGATTTGATGATAATAAATAATTCTTTCTCGTATGGAGGGATAATGAAAAGATCTAATTTAATACTTGCTGTAGCAATGAGTTCTTTATTTGCGGTAGGAGCTAGCTTTGCTGATGATGCTGTTATTATCAGACAGGCAAGAGAGCTTCAAATGGCAAAAAAATATGATGAAGCTATAAAGCTTTATGAAGCTAGTGTAAAAAACAATGCCTCTGAAAGACTTTATGTAGACTACGCTGCTTTGCTTATCAACTTAAAAAAATATGTTCAATGTGATGAATTATTGACCAAGGCTTCTGATATTTATCCAGATAGTTTGAGAATTAAGAACGCATTGGGTATGGCTAAGTATAAAAAAGGTGATTTATCTGGCGCTTCTGCTCTGTTTTCTCAGGTTCTTAGCAAAGATTCTGAAAATAAATATGCTAAGACAATGTTGGAAACCATAAGAAAAGAAAAATCATCTTCTTCTCCTATAGATACTGCAAATGGTGCTGAAACAGTTTCAAATGCTGGCGATGATGCTGATTACGGTGACAGCTTTGTTGGTGGAGCTATCACTTTCAATGTTTCTGATAAATTATCTTTGGAAGAACAGCAGGAACTTGCTAAAAAGCTTTATGGCGAAATGACAAAAATGGATGATGAAGACCTTGATGGCTTTATCAGACTGCATAAGCAAGTAATTGAAAAGTGCCCCAAAACAGATCAGGCACAAGAATCTTGTTGGAGACTTTCTAATCTTTATTTCTTAGGTTATCAACCACCGGATTTCGAAAACTGTATGGCTGTTTTGGAACATCTGCTTAAGCAGTATCCAGATACTCCTCTTATGCCAGATGCTAAGAACAGACTTATTGTTTGTAGTAAAAAGACAGAAAACTTCGATAAAGTTTGTAAACTTTACGAAGAACTCTTCCAGAAAGACCCGGAACCAGATGATACAACTTTCATGATTAGAGCTTTGGAATATGCTGATGCTTTAACTAGTGCAAACAGAATAGATGAGGCAAAAGCTTGGTATATGAAAGTTATTGAAAAAGATGACGGGAAGAATTCTTTGCAGGCAAGAGCTGCAACAAGAAAACTCGGAAATCTTTAATTATTACTAATATATTAGTTGTAATGAGGTTACTATGATTAAATTTATTATTTAATCATAGTAACTATTACGATTATCATAAAAATCTTTAGGAAGAACCGAAGGAGGACTATGCATAAAATGTCTAAAAGCTTTAATTATTGTTTTAAAAAGGTCTTTTTTTGTCTTTCGGTTTTTTTGTTCTTTTCTTTTTTTTCTGCAATATCTTTGAATGCTATGATTAGAGATATTTCTTTAGATGAACTTGTTAGAAGATCAGATACTATTGTTGTTGTTGACGTTTTAGCTGTAAAAACAGTAGGAACGCTACCATCCGGGGCTCAGGTCGTTGCAAATCTTGTTAGTGTAAACCAGCCATTAAAAGGTGGGGTTGCTATTGGTGAACGATTAAAACTAAAAACTAGAACTATTGAAGATGAAGCTTTCTTGAAAAAGGGACAAAAAACTCTTCTTTTTCTAAGAAAGGTTCAGAATTATTATGAAGTAGTTTCTGGTATTGCTGGAACATGGCCTATTGAAGATGATGGCAACTTATATGGTTATGGGACAGGCAAGAAGCTTTCTGATGTTGAAAAGGCTATAGAATCTGTTGAAGCAGAAATGAAAGCTAATCCCGACAAAAAGCCAGATTCGGGTTCTCGCTCTAAAATAGTTATTTCATTATAAAATTACTTGTGACTTTTAAAAAGAATCCTTTATTTCAACGTTTATTATCTAAATTAACCCCTGTTCCTGAAGGATCAAAATTTGCTGTTGCCGTTTCTGGCGGTACAGATTCTGTTGCTTTGCTATTTTTAATAAAAGAATGGTGTCGTATGAAACACAAAAATATATGTGTGTTTCATGTCGATCATTCTATGCGCAGCACTAGTTCTTCTGATGCAGAATGGGTTAGTAATCTTTGTAAAGAATTAAACATAGAGTTTTTTATAAGAAAAGCCACAGAAGAAGATTTATCTAAAAACCGTCATTTAGGTTCAGAAGGCTGGGCAAGAAATTTCAGGTATTCTGCTTTTGCTTCAATGCTTAAAGAATCTGGCGCTGATGTGATCGTAACAGGTCATAATTCAGATGATCAGGCTGAAACCATTATTATGAGAATGCTTAGAGGTTGTTCTTGGAGAGGACTACATGGAATCAAGAGCCAGATTATTCTGAATTTTGAGAATACTAAATTGAAAATGTGGCGGCCTATTCTTAATATTTCAAGAGCAGAATTATCTAGCTTTTTGAAATCTTTTAAGCAGAGTTGGCGTGAAGACGAAACAAATCAGACAGATTTGTATTTAAGAAATAAAATCAGACATAGATTAATGCCAATGCTTGAAGAAATATATAAAGGTTCTGTAGAACATATAGTTGCATTGGGTGAAGATGCTGCTTTATTGCAGAAAGAACTGCATTTAAGAGCTTTAAGATATTTAAAAAAGTATTTTAATACTGAAAAAAATCAGATTATGGTTGCCCTAAAGCCAGAAACCTCTCTTCGCAGAGAGGTTATAAGAATTTGGCTTAAAAATAATGGATTAGAACTGTCTATCAATAGAAGTCTTATTGAAAGAATAGATGATTTATGGTTGGTTAAGAATAATGGTCGTGCGGTAAAGCATGCAAATTTTGAAGTTCTTCGTCATAAAAAATATTTATGGCTTAGGGTTTGGAACATTTAAAAAGAACTATTAATACCAACTTTCGTTTTGAATTACTTTTTTCTTTTGATTTAGGATTATTATTTCTACACGTCGGTTGATTTCCCTTGCTGCATCAGAAGTATTTTGAACTTTGGGGCGATTATCCGCATAACCTTGAGCAGAAAATCTTTCTGGATCCAAATTCATTTCATTTACAAAATATCTTACAACAGTACAGGCTCTAGCTGCCGAAAGTTCCCAGTTTGACGGGAAAGTAGATTTGGCATTCGGAGGTAAATCGTCTGTATGACCATCTATTCTTATATAGTTATCTATTGTGCCAATTATAGGAACTAGAGCAATAAGAACTTCTTCAGCTCCCTTTTTCATATTGGCACTGCCGCTTTCAAATAAAACGTTGGTTGGTATTTGAATTTTTACCATCTGGTCGTTTGATGTTACTTGAATACGGTCATGCATTGTGACTTTAGATAGTTTATTTTTGACACTTCTAACTATTCTAACGGCTTCATTTCTTTGAGTAGCTGGAGTCATCAATATACCCTTGTCACCTTGGGTAAGCCACTGGTGTGCACCTTGAGCCTGATTAATTGTAAAAACGGCAAAAAAGCGCTGGTCCATAGACTGGCTTTCTTGACGTTTTTTAGGAGAGTCCAAGGATGAAAATGCAAAAAGCATAACAAAGAAACAAAGCATATTTGTAACCAAATCGCCGTATGATACATACCACAAGGCGGCAGATGGTTGTTTGTTTTCTCTTTTAAGCATTCTGAGAAAGTTCCTCGGCTAGATGTAATTCATTAAATGCTTCTTTTGATTTTTCAGAGAGATAAGACAGAAGCTTTTCCTGAACGATTCTTGGGTTGGTTCCTGATGCAATAAGTATTACACCGCGACCAATAATGTCGTTATACATATCTTCTTCTGCAGCTCTTTCTGCGAGTTTTTTTGCATAAGGAGTCAAAAGAAGATTTGCTGCAATGGTTCCATAAAATGTGGTAACAAGAGCAACAGCCATGTTAGGACCGATGGAAGACGGGTCGTCTAAGTTACCTAATAGACAAACCAGACCGATAATGGTTCCAATCATACCAAAAGCTGGAACAACGGATGCAAGGAAGTTCAAAGCGTCTACTACATCTGAGTGACGCTGAGATGTTGCTTGTATTTCTGTATCTATTACTTCGGTAATAAGTTTGGCATCGACGCTGTCTACTACAAGCTGGAGTAATCTAGCTAAGAACGGTTCTTCTATTTCTGCAATTTTAGGTTCAAGAGAAAGAATACCTTCTTTTCTTGCTGATTCTGCAATCATAAGAATACTACTAATCAGCTTCATGTAGTTGTATTCTTTAGGAGCCTTATAAGCCATTCTAATTCCACCAAGAGCTGATTTAACCTTTTCCCATTTAAAAGCAACAAGTAAGGCTGAGCAGCCACCACCGAAAACGATGAACAATGATGGAATATCAAAGAACATTTTAAGGTTTCCAGATATCTTGATACCTATTGTAATCAACAGGAATCCTAAGATTGTTCCTACTACCGATGTCTTATCCAAAATAAACCTCCAGCAAAACGTCCTTTATCCAATTAAATCAAGTTTAAACTCTAATTCTGTTATTCCTTTTTTAGTTACAGTCATATTGTTTACACTTATATTGAATTTAAAGGGTGAAACTTCAGCAATACCTATCATCTGTCCTTTTTTTACTTTTTTAGAATCAAGTTGGACTTTTGGAGTTGTTAAATTTCTAACCTTTTTACCATTTTCATATACGCATATAGTAAAGCTTATAGAGTTTAAGCGGGCAAAATCGTCAGTAACATCTTTCCAGTCTTCGTTGTAAGTAACTGTGAAATGATAGTTTTTTCCATTATAGAGAACTGGTTTATCTTTTAAGATATTTTCCGTGGTTGGATGAGGAGAATAATCTAAAAATCTTGAAAGAGTATATAACTTTTTGGGTTTACTATCTAATTTTGTTACCGAAGTAGGTTTTGTTGTTGTCGGTTTAATATTAGATGGTGAAGAATTTTTCATTTCTTCAATTTTTTTCAAGATGCTTTCTTTTTTTGCCTTAATTTGTGCCTGCATTTCAGCACTATTCTGGGGAACGCTAGCCATCATAAAACATTCTTGTTCTAATGGAGGAGAAATAAGCTGAATATCATTAGAAGCCTGTAAATCTGAAATAATTCCAAGTGTACTTATAGCAATTAAACCTGAAGTCAAAAAACAAAAGCTAGATTTTTTCATTAGTTAGCTCCTTTATAGCGTCAGTTATTTCTTGCGCCACCATTTATCCAGTTAGCAATAAGGCTTTGATCTGAGGTGGAAAGAGATGAACGGTCTTTAGGCATTCTTGGTGATTCTGTGCCTTTTATACGTTTAACTACTTTTGAAGTAGAAGCATCATATGGATATATTACAGCACCAGATTTTGAGCCTTTTAGAACGTTGGTATAACTGTTCAAACGAAGAGAAGCAGCAGCGGAATTATCGTTGTGACAACCTGCTATAGCACAGTTAACTGTGAATATTGGGAGAATATTTCGTGAGAAACTTCCACCAGTAGATACAAGAACTACATTTGTTGTTGCAGAAGAGCCACTGTCTACGCTAACAGTGATAGAATTAGAGTTATAATCACTAGCATGAGCTGTCAGAGTATAAACACCTGCTTCTACTTCAGAAATAGTAAATCTGCCATTTATATCTGTAATAACAGAGCTGGTACTTGGAGAAGTTACTACCGTAGCTCCTGATATACCTATACCTGTTTGTGAATCAACTATTGTTCCGACTATAGAACCTCTTAATGAGCTCTTTGTTCCACAGCCTACTGCAGTTAACAAAGAAAGGCTTAATATAAGAGCCATTAAAACCTGGAATCTTTTAAACATAATTTGCTCCTTTTTGGGCTAACATTTCCTTTCATAATCATCGGCAATAGGTTAAAAAAATTTAAGAAAAGAGTTACTTTACATAAAAAAACCTTTGAATATTTTTATCATTGATATACTTTAGTAATATAAATAAAATCTATATAAAAGAAGAATAATAGCTTTAAAATGTGTAAGCTAAGATTAAGAAAAGGTACAAGCTTATTTGAAACACTGTTAGTTCTAGCGATTCTTTCAGTGTCTATTTACCCTTTAGCTCATATTATATATATGTCTATGCCTACAGTTTCACATACTGATGATGAATATTTGGCAACATTATTAGCTCATCATGTTATGGAAACTATTGTTGCCAGAAGAGCAAAGGATCCTTCTTATCTTCCGTCTATGAGTGAAGCTTGTCCTGTTGTTGCTTCCCCTGAAGGTAATGATAAAATAAGCGAGTATTTTACAGATTTTAAAGAATATAACGGTCCTGTTACTGAAACAAATGACCCTCAGCTTTATTGGGCTGTAAAAAAGTTTAAGTGTAAAGTAGATACCTATTTTCTAGATAAAAATACTTTTAAAGTTTTTGTTTATATAATTTATTCAAAAGAGGGTAAAGATAAAAAGGTTTTTTTTGAAAGACTGCTTCCTGTAAACGAAATTTCTTCAGATGATTATGAAGATGAGAAGGAGGCTGAATTTTAATGAGTGATTCTTATAAGAAAAATAATAAATTTGAATTTGATGGTTTATTAACTTATGCTTTTGTACTCATAGGTTTAGTTATAATTATTTCTTGTGGCTTTTTTTGTTACAACAATTTTCTTGTAGAGTCTAATCAAAAGAATGTAATAGCATCTTATAACAATATAGTTACTAGTTTTAGACAGGATACCCATCAGGCTGTTGTTGCTATTACCGCTTCTGATTCTGTTGTTTTGCTTGATAAAAATGCAGATAAAATATGTAAATATGAATTGAAAGATAATAATCTTGTCAGGTTTGATAAAAATGATAATATGTCTACAGTATTTAAAAGCATTGAATCTCTTAGGTTTTCTATAAGTGAAAAACAACCGAATCTTTTAACTGTTCGTGTTTTCCCGTCAGACAAGAAAGAAATACCTTTTTTTACTTCTTTTGCTCTTAGAGGATTGAATAATGACATGCAATAAATCAATTTTTAATTCTAGAAAAGGTTTATCTTTGATTAATATTATGATTTGTGCTTTCTTTGTCACATTATTCACAATTGTTTTGGCGTATTATCTCAGTTATATAAAACCTGGAACCATTGTTTCTGTTACTTCTCTAATAAGTGCAGACTATAATATGGAATCTGCTATTATCTCACAAATGCAGAAATATAAAGATGACCCCAAAAAAGAGCCAAAATCTTTTGATAAAGAAATAATGCTTGGAATAAACATGCATGTTGAATGTAAGAAATTATCTGACAAAGAATATTTATTTGAAGCTAAAGTTGATGGCAGAAATATTCATAGAGAAATAAAAGTTAAAGGTAATACTACAATTCCTGATAAATTGATTTTTTTAGAATAGTTTTTTTATTTGCCAGGAACAAATTTTTTATTTGCAGATTCTTCCAGTAATTTTTTTACTTTATTTCTTTGAATTTCAGATAGCGTATCTAAGCTTGCTTTTGAAGATATCGGCAATAAAATATCTAATACAGTTGAATAACGTTTCATTTTAAAAGCTGCTTCAGCTTTAGATATTAAATATGAACGGTTTTTAGGTTCAGAAGCGGCAAGTTGAGAGTAGAACAGATAGGACTTTTGATATTTACCTTCTTCCATTGCTTCTCTAGCCATTTGTTCCATATAGCTTTCCGAAGAAAACAGGCTTTCTACAGAGGGGTAGGGTGTTGGAAGTGCTAGATCGGATGGAAGTCTTATGGCGGCCGAAGAGATAGGTTCTTTTATTAAGACTGGTTCCATTAATGGAACAGAGGCTCCTGGTTCATCTTTTACTGATGTTACTGGGAATGCATGACCAAAATAACCTCTTTTATAAAAATCAGCTGAAACCTGAGGGTCGTTCATATCTTTTTCGCTAGGTTCAATGCTGAACGTTCCACTTCTATATTCTAATTCTCTTAGAAGTTCAAGATACTTGGTTATTATAGGATGGTTAGGAGATTGTTTATTAGCTTTTAAAAACCAACTTTTTGAGCTTTTATAATTGTTTAGGTAAAAATTGCTCATACCTAATATTATAAGTGCTTGAAGATTATTGGGGTAAAGTTTTTGAAACTCTAATGCTTTGTCTGAAGCTTCAGAGTATTTGCCTTTCTGATAGAGTCTTTCAGCTTCTCGCAGAGACCTTGGCATCTCTGCGCAGTTTATTTGCTGAGTAGAAGCTAACATTATAGCTGTGACAGCTATTAGATTGGCATATTTGTTCATTTGATTTATTGAGCTGATGATTGTGCCGCAGAATCAGGGGTTTCCTGTTTGTGGGGATTTTCTCCGCTTTGTTCTATAGGATTTGGTGTAACTGTTTCTGAAACAGTAGCTGGAGTTTCTTCTTTTTTAGGTTCATTTGCTGCTGCTTCTGGAACAGTTGGTGTTTCTTGGGCAGGCTCAATATTAGCAGCTTCTTTGGGTTGTTCTTTAGATTCTACAGGAACAGATTTTTCTTCAGATTCAGTTGAAGGAGCAGGTTTTTCTGTAACTGTTGGTTCTGTAAATATTTCATACATTCCGGAATCTTGAAGAGCTTTGCTGTCTTTTACAGCTGAAGTTTTTGCCTTTTCTTCCGGCTTTTTATTAGTGTTCTTGCTCGAATCAGCATCACTCTGATTCCAGTCTATATTATCTTCAATAATGATTTGTTCTGGGCTGGTTAAACTTTCGCTTAAATCAGAATTGTCTGAAGTTGTAGGAGAACTATTTGAATTATAGCTTGGTTCAGACAATTGCATTGGTTGACCAGCTCCTGGTCCGCTCTGATGTTCTAAGTCCCAAGAATCGCCTTTTGCCCAATCATCAGGTGGTGCAAAATCTTCTTGTTTAGCTAGCTGCTCATAAGCTTTATTTGCTGATATAAGGAATCCGGCTAGTAGTAATACTACTAGAGCCCATTCCCAAGTTTCTTTTCCACTATTCATTTATTTCTCCTATATAGCCAAGTATATTTATTGTTCGTTAAGAGGGAAAGTTAAGGTCATTGTTGCTCTTATAAGATTTTGTTTAAAAACAAAATCTGCTGCTCTAACCGCATTTACGGGTATTTTTTCTAAGAGTTTCAAAGTTGAATACATATTTTTAGGTTCTGCAGAGAATGTAATCTTTACAGGTGTAATTTCTATACCTTTCCAATCATCTTCATCCTGAGTATAAGCATTTACAGGCATTCCATTTTCGTCTAGCATTGGAATGTTTTCTGCTTTATTGTCTTTGTTTGAATTGTCTGATGTTTGTACTGGAGGTTCTTCAGTCTTATTATCATCTTCTGGTTTGAAATAATAAGAGCTGTAAAGATTGTAAGAATTGATTGATATATGACTTTTTGTTTTGGGGGTATCAAGGAAAAGTTTCATTATTTGTCCTTCTTGCCCAATAGAAACTAATTTTGGAGTATTTTTTTCGATAGGTTTTTCATCAGATAAATCGCCAAGTTCTTTTTTTATCTTATCTAGGTTAATTTTTTGTTCTACTATATCTTCTTCGGTTTTTTTGATTTCAGCGTTTAGTTTTGAAACTAAGAAGAGATTTCCTAATACTACGAAAACTATGATTGCTACTATCATAAAAGCCATATTCGATAATATTTTGTTCATCTTAACTCTCCTTTCAAAAGAAATTCCACTTTATTGCCTCTGACTTTTTTTGTTTGAATATTCACATATCTTTTTATTGCTTTTGGCAAGGCTTTGTTATTTTGATCTTTTACAACAGAATTTAATCTTTCTGAGAATCTGCTGACTTGGTTTATGTCTGAAGCAAAGCCATGGATTATTACAATTTTTCCGTCAATATCTTCTTTAATTTGTTCTTCTGCTACATCTGAACTGAGACGGCTTAAATATGGAGAACCTTCTTCTTGAGAAGACATACCGAAAGAACTGTCTGAGGTTTCATTTTCTTGTTTTAATGTAATCTGTTCTGCTTCGGACTTATTGCGAATTAGAATGTCATCTATTTTCATTCCAGGTTCTCTGAATCGCATTGTTAAAAGGAACAAATTGCTTAAGTTTCCTCTGTTTGCAATGATAGGTTCTATAACTTTCATTGAGGGAGGGCTGAGTTTTATCTGAACAGCTGGTTCTTTCCCTTTTTTGTTGGCTATTTTCAATTTACAGGCTTCAATTTCATTTTTTATTGAATCTGCTTCAACCATAAGGTTATCTAGCTTTTCTGACTTTGTCGAATAAAGATAATATAATATTCCAAAGCTGATTAATAGTGCAAAAATACCAATGAATAATGGCAAGGTCTTTGCCAGTTTTTCTAATTGTTTTTCTTTTTCTCTTATTTTAAATAAAGTTAACAGGTCCATCCTTCCTGTATCATCTTGGAAAAAGGCAAGACAGCCACCTATAGCAGGAACAAAGGGCAATAATTTTAATGAATTTTCAGAATTTACTTCTTCATTAAAGCTTAAAGCCATAACAGGACTTATATCTAATTCTGAGGAAATATCTAGAGCATTAATTTTTGTCGGTGAAAAATAGCTTTGTTCAAATTTTAAAACATCGGGAATCGAACTACCACCACCCATAAAGAAAAGAGCGTCTACTTGGTTTAGTTTGCTTACAGCTCTAAAGTAGTCGAAACTAAAACGTATTTTTTGAGAATACATTTCTAATTCGTTTTCTTGTGGGGGGGTAGTCATTTCTGAGGTGCCTGTAGGTATAAATCTATAAAATTTAAGCTTACCTGCAGAGAAAATGTTTAGATGGGTTCCTGAATAACCGAAATTAACAATTGATAAGGCTGGAAGACCTGCGATATCAATAATAGGCTGTAAAGCCAAAGCAGAAAAAATATCTGTATAAACGGCATCAGGAGTAATTCCTGTTCCATTAAACAGACTAACATGAGCATCAAGAATTGATTGTGGAACTACGGCCAATGCAATAGAAAGAGGATTTCCTCTTGTTATGCAGTATGAATATGAAAATTCTTCTTCTTTATAATGGGAAGATAATAGTTTTTTGGCTTCCCAAGGAAGAGTCTGGTTTAATTGTTCTTCTTTTACTGTGTTAGGGAAATCAATTAACTTAACTTGTAGTTCGCGGTTATAGAAAAGTGAAATGATTTTTTTACATTTCGTTAACTCTAGTTTCTGAGCTAAAGTGGTAATTGCTTCTGTAATTTGCTTATTATAGTCTGCTTCGTTGGTAAAAGTATCAAAGGGATTTATTTCAATACTTTCTATATTTAATAATCTTTGCCCTTTGTCATTTACTTCTATAACAATGGCTTTTACGGATTTGGTGCCTATATCTATTGTTCCATATAAACCTGGATTAATTTTCTTTTTCATATTGCCTCCGTAAATTTGCCGCAGCCATTTCTGCCATTACTTTTTGAAATGCCTATTCTTGAAAGGGTTCGGCGAGAAACTTCTTTGTTACCTTCCATTAGAATTGCTTCTGAATTAATATCTATAAGATTATTGTTCTTTATAGCATTTATACTAACTTTGAGTGTACGATTAGGTTTTAATTCTGACACATAAGAATAACTAAAAGGTTGATATTTTTGTCTGAGTTTGGCTAATCCTATTTCTAATCCACCATCTGCAGCATGAAATGCTATGACATCAATCGCATCTGAACGGCTGATATCAAGGGTAAACATGCTTATTTCCTGGCTTCCGGTGACTAATAGAAATACAACTGTAGTTACCAGAAAAGTAAGATATATGCTAAAACCTTTGCGATTCATGCAGACCTCCTTCTAAAACAGAAGAGTCGGTCTGTTTTTTCACTGGAATCTGCGATTCCATTGTTATTTCTGTCTTCAAAAACACTAATCTTTATGAAAAAGGTATCATCATCGTGTTTGGTGACCTTTAATTCGCTGTATCCAAAACCAAGAGGGCATTTAATATCGTTATTCATGTTTTTTAACGATATATTATTTTCGTTATTATTTAATATTTGATTTCTGACCCAGATTCTAGCTTCTGTTAAACAGGTTCTTTCTTTCCATGAAGTAGCAGAAACTTTGTATTTCATATTGCTCCAGTTCAACAGATTAAGCAAAGCTGTAACAGTTAACCCCATTACAAATATAGAAACGGTAACTTCTAAAAGTGAAAAACCTTTTTTAACCATTATTTTTCACCTCTAGATTTGGAAGAAATAAGAAAGATTCAAGCTGTAATTCACGATCTGAGTGAGTTACTCTTACTTGAAGTCTTATAGTATCTTCTGGAGCTTGTGTTGTTAAAAGTGTTGTTAATTTCCAACCTGGTTTTAATCTGAATCTACAAGGGATTTTTCTTACTTTTTCTGCTTTTAAATTACCATTTAATAATTCAGATTTTGTTAATTCGATTTCTCTTTCAGCTAGAAAAGCTGCTTCTGATTCGAAACCAGCATGACTATTTAGTTTGGCTGAAACCTCAAAACCAGAAAAAATAACAGATAAAGAACCTGCTAAAACAAACAATGATATTAAAATTTCTATAAGACTGAATCCATGTCTTTTATTGATTGTAACAGTTTTTAATATCATAGCAGAATTGTTATTGTAGCAGTTTTACCATTGGGCGAAGTTAGTGATAAATCTAATTTATGTTTTTCTTTGCCATTAATCGAAAATCTGCCGTCTTTATCGATTTCAATGAGCTTTGGAATGCTATCTATACAAAGCTCTGGAACTTTAAGAAAAGATGTTGTAGATTCTGGATTCACAAGACTTTTAGCATTCTGGTTGTAAATTATTTTGATGTTCTGCTTACGAAGTCTAGCCCTATCTTTACAACTCTGAAAAAAGGTCTGTATCCTGTCTTGGGCTGATTTATAGCGTGTATCCTGAACAGCTCCAGAATAACTGCCTATAGCTGCACTTGATAGAATCCCAATAATGAGGACTACTATCAATATTTCAATTATGGTAAAGCCTGATTTTTTATAGCAACCATTATTGTTATATCGGTGTCTGTGGAGACGCAAATGGCTTTTATCAGACTTTATTTGGCTGATTTTACTGCAGCAAATCAGCATAATGATTTATTACCAGTAGTGATGAGCGCCGTCTTTAGAACCATCGGCTCCCATTTGTCCGTTCATACCAATCCATCTGGTGCCTAATCTTATACCACAAACAACGCCTCTGCCGCCCATTTTACCATCAGAGCCTATAATCCAGAGTGAAGTATTATCTGTATTATAAAATCTGTAGCTAGAGCCATTCCAGGTGTAACCCCATCTATTGGCTGCTTCTGGACAGATGAAAAGTTTGACATCCTTAGCGGTGTCGTTAAGCTGAAGAAGAGCATTAGAGTATTTCCAACGCATATTTCCAGCGCGGTCTATCCATGTCCATCTGTTTTTCCCTGTGTCTAATTCATAATTCTTTGCTTCCCACAGAGAAATAAGACTTTCTATACCTTTTTGGTTAGAAAGACAAGACTTTGCACGTGCAATAGACGCAATGCTCTGATATCTTGGTATAGCTATTGATACCAGAATGCCTATTACAAGGACTACAATTAATAGTTCAACTAAAGAAAAACCTTTTCGCATATCGCCTCCACAAATTTTAGCAATAGGTTTTGTGTTCCTAATAATTAACACTTTATCCTACAACTTTAACAATGTCAAATAATGGTAAGTACATCGCCATAGCAATTATTACGATAAATATTGCTAAGAATACAACCAATGCAGGCTGTATTAGTGTTACAGCCGTTTCTAGAGCCATTTCCATGTCTCTTTCAAATATATTTCCTGCTTTTTCAAGCATATCGCCTATATTACCGCTTCGTTCCCCAACATCTGTCATTAATATGATACTTTCTGGAAACAATTTTCTATGTTTGCCTATTGATTGAGAAAGTGATTCGCCTCTACTAACAGCTTCTCTTATTTCAACCATTGCTTTTTTGTAAATAACATTACTTAATGCTTTTTCAACTGCTTGAAGAGAAGTTAAAATAGGAACTCCACATCGAAGTAAAGTTCCAAGTATACGTGCAAAAAGAGCTATCTGCACTTGTTTTAGAACTTCACCCAATACTGGCATTTCAGTAAAGAATTCTGTGATTAGCTCGTTGCCTTTCGGAGTACTTCTTAATATTTTCCAGAGGGCAACAAGAAATACTATACCGGCTATAATAAAAGGATAATGGTTAGAAAGAAGATTAGACACGTAAAGCACAAGTTGAGTAACCGCAGGCAGTTGATTGCCTGTACGTTGAGTTCCTTCTATAAATACGGGAAAAACTTTTACTAATAAAACCCAGACGACTAACAAGGTACCTATTAAAAGAAAGCCTGGGTAAATCATTGCTTGGAAGATTTTTTTACGCAATTTATACATTGTGTCATAGATATATGAGTATCTTTCCAGGACTTCACCTAACATTCCGCCAACTTCACCGACTTCAACCATTGTTATGAACAATGAAGGGAAAACTTCTTTATGAGTTTTTAAGGCTTCTGAAAAGGATTTACCAGACTCAATCTTTTCTTTAACTTCTTTAAGCAATATTCTTAATGAAGCATTAGATACCTGTCTATAAAGAGCATTTAAACTCATTAAAAGAGGACATCCAGCTGTTATTAAATTAGAAAGCTGAATTAGAAAAAAATTCATGTCTTTGTGAGGTATGCTTAAATATTTGTGGTTGTTTCCTACTATATTTTGAAGGGTTGCTTGAGCAATGCTGACAACAATGTAACCTCTATCAGAAAGCCATGTACCTACATCTTCGGTTTTTTCAGCTTCTAATTCACCGGTTACTTCATTGCCGTTAACATCTATGGCTTTATAAGAATACCTCATATTTAATCAACTACCTTAAGAAGTGACTCTTCTTATTTCTTCACCTCTAGTTAAGCGAAGAACTTCTTTTAGAGTAGTTACACCCTTTATTGCTTTTTGTAATCCATCAACACGCATAGTTCTCATTCCAGATCTGATGGCTGCTTGTCTTATATCACGAGCTGAAGCGGAATCAAGAATTAATCCATGTATTTCGTCATTTATGGTCATTATTTCATGTATTGCTGTTCGGCCTGCATAACCGGTTTTTCGGCAGGTTAAACAGCCTTTGCCTCTGTATAATTTGATATCTTTGAAGCCATTTTCTTCCAATATTTCGATATGTTCCTGGTCTTTGGGTTCATAAGAAATACGACAGGATGGACATATTTTTCTTACAAGACGCTGACCGCCAACTCCGATAACTGCAGAAGCTACAAGATATGGTTCAACACCCATTTCTATTAATCTTGTAACTGCTGAAGCTGCATCATTGGTGTGTAATGTTGAAAATACCAAATGACCGGTTAGAGCTGATTCAATAGCGATCTGAGCTGTTTCAAAGTCACGTATTTCCCCGATTAGAATAACGTTGGGGTCTTGACGAAGAATAGACCTTAGGGTACGAGCAAAGGTAAGTCCGATTTCTGATCTGACTTGAACTTGATTTATACTCGGAATTAAGTATTCAACAGGGTCTTCAACTGTTGTGATGTTAATTTCAGGACTTTTTACAAAATTTATAGCTGCGTAAAGAGTTGAAGTTTTCCCTGAACCTGTTGGACCAGTCATAAGAACTATTCCGTTAGGAGCAGATGATAAGGTTTTAAATAATTTAAGCAAGTCTTCGTCGAAGCCAACCTGATCTAATGTTAGTGATAAACGGCTTTTATCTAATATACGTATAACTATTTTTTCACCAAAAACTGTTGGCAACGAAGAAACACGTAAGTCAATGCTTTTGTTCTGAACTTTAACTTTTATACGACCATCTTGTGGCAGACGTTTTTCTGAAATATCCATCTGGGCCATAATTTTAAGACGAGAAATGAGTTCGCTTTGGATGGTTTTCGGGGCTTTCATTAATTCGTTTAGAATACCATCTATTCTATAACGTACTCTGACAACTTCTTCGTCTGGTTCTATATGAATATCACTTGCTTTATCGTTGATTGCCTGCTGAATGATAGTGTTAACCAGATTAATGATTGGAACATTCTGTTCTTCTTCATTAAGGTCGAAAGTGGTGAAAAAGCTTTCGTCTAAGGTCACTTCTGTTTTTCTTTCTGCAGCAAGATTATCAACTGCATTTTGCAAACTTTCACTATTCCCATAATAGTGCTTTATAGCAGCTTCTATTTGAGATTCTGGGCTGATGCCTATTTCGAGTTCATAACCTGTTTGAAAAGTTATTTCATCTATGATGAAAACGTCTAAGGGGTCAGCCATTGTTATTTGTAATCTATTGCCTTCAAGTTTTACCGGCAAGAGGTTATGGCTTCTGACAATACCGTCTGGAATAGTGGTTAAGACTTCTGGAGTAATGGCTATTTCATTAAGATTCAGATATGGAATATTCATTTGGGTAGCAAGTGTAGTAGCAATACTGTCTTCTGTTGTTAAACCAGTATCTACTAAAACTTTACCCAATCTTTTTCCAAGAATCTTTTGCTTAGAAAGTGCTTCTTGAAGTTGCTGAGCAGATATTACTCCGGCCTCTACTAAAATATCGCCAAGTCTTTTTCTTTGTGGCTTCCCTGCTTCTGAAACCATTAGTTAATCCTTTATCTTTTCCAAAAGCTTTTTCTAGCGATTTCATAGCTAGGATTAATTTCAAGTGCACGCCTGAAAGCCATCATAGCTTCGTTTCGTAAACCTTTAGCTTCTAGGGCTTGTCCTAGTTTGTAATAACCATCTGCAAAACCAGGATATTTTTGGATGTGTTGACGTAATTGTCTTATCAGTTCGTCAACCAGATCGTTGTTGTCTAATAAGACTGCTGTTTCATAACAATAGTCTTCTGTGTCTCGTTCTTGATATTCAGAGAAGAATAGGGCAATAACTTTTTTATATTCGGTTAAAGCTTCGTCTTTTCTGTTTAATGTTTCTAGAATCTGAGCTTTTTCGTTTATAGCTTCTCTATATTTGGGGTTAATTTTTAATGCTTCATTGAGTTGAACTAATGCTTCTTCTGTTTTGCCGAAACTTCTATAGGATAGTGCTAGATGAAAATGGGCATCAGGCCACTTGCTTTTGGCTAAAACTTCTTTAAAAGCTTTACTGGCTTCTTCATATTGCCCTGCATTCAATAAGGCTTTTCCTAGATTGTTCCAATATTCGCTAGACGGAGCTATTTCTATACATTTGCGGTATTCTATTATTGCTTCTTCTATCTTGCCAATTCTAAATAGACTGTTGGCAAGACTACATCTGAGCATGTGATTGTCTGGTTCAGCTTCAAGTTTTCTTTTGTTTTCCTGTATGGCTTCTTCAAGTAAACCTTCGCTATAGTAAGATTTAGAATAGTTATCAGTCATTTAATCACCATTTATTCTTTTTTTTCTGTTGTGGGCTTTAAATTGAGAAGCAGTTCTTTTTTCTTGGAACCCTCGTCTTCTGATTCCATTTTTACTTCACCTAGTTTTACAGAAGTAGGGCTACCGGGAACTGTTAAAGGAGCAGGACCTTGAATTTCTTCTGGACCTTTGTTCTTTAATTCTTCCTTTTTTGCTAGCTCTTCAGCCATTGCCTTAGCTTCAGCTGTTTTTGGGTTTTCCCAGTTGCGATATTCTTCTTCTGCTCCAGAAGGGGAATAATATTGAAGGAACTTAACTACGTCAGCAGAATCGTTCATCAATTCATGGAAAGTTTTTGGAGGAACAAATGCTGTACTGTCTTTAGATAGAATTTTGGTTTCTGTGCCTATTCTGACAGTAAGATTACCTTCAAGAACATAAATTATTTCGGTAACATAAACATGTCTATGACTTTCTACATGAGCACCTGGCAGATAAGTCAAATGGGTCATCGCGGCAATAGAAGGACCAACTATATTTGTGTCTACTAATATTTTTGCCCCGATGCGCTTATCTGGCGAAGTATTATATGCTGCATCGTCGAAAGATATAAAGTTACGTGACTTTGTCTGTTCTGTGTTTTTGTTAGATTCTTTATTGTTCCCTTTTGCAAATATTGGTGAAGACAGTAACAAAGTCGCTGCCAAAACTAGACTGATTTTTTTTATAAATGTACTTTTCATAAAGTGAATTTTAGCTTTATTACTTGCTGTTGTCAAGAAAATAGAAATTTTAGAGTTAATATAAGTTATAAATTAAAGAAACTTAAGAATGTAAATTATTGACTAATTATTTTTTATCGAATAGAATAATAATAAGCATTTGAATCATTGGTTTATTATGACAAATAAAAAGGTTCGATTATTTCCTTTTGTGTACTGGTTTTTTGTTTTCTTGGCAGTATTTAATCTGTCAGGATGTTGTAAATATAAAAAGTATTCAAAAAAAACTACAAAAAGGAATTTTTCTGAGTCTTTGAATAAGAACCAAAGAGGCAATGCTGTAAATTCAAATTCTACTTCTTCTTCGAGTGGATTTGAAGGCATAGATGTAACTCTTGATGGAGAGCTCCCGTTAAGAACTCAAGATGAGCAGACAAACGAGCTTTACGAAAAGTTAAATTATGCAAATAAGATGTATAAGAATAGTAACTACGATGGTGCTTTAAGGGAGATAAGCCGTATACAGCAAAATATAAAAGATGACCCTTATCTTCAATTGCAGACTTGGGCATTAGCCGCTATGGTTTATGATAAAACAGGTAAAACTAGTCGTAGGAAAAGAGCTTATACCAAAATGCTTGAAGTAATGGAAGAAGTTAAAAAAGATTCTCGTTACAAAAAAGCATATGAAGATGGAATGTTATGCCAGGATTTGATAGCTTCAGTAACCAAGAAGGGAGATAAGAAATATGGCGTATATGAATAAGCGTGGTTCTCTTTTCCTTATCACTCTTACTCTTTTAACAATAGTGTTTATACTTGGTTTTGCTTTCACTTTCTTTACAGGTTCTGAAGACTATTCTTCCTCAATGTCATATGAAACAGAAGTAGCTTTTAATTTGGCTGAATCTGCGCTTGAAGAATTTGTTGCCAGATTGAAGAATGCTTTAAATGATGAAAGTAAAAATAATCAGCTTTATTATGTTCTTCGTTCTGACAATGTAGATATTTCTAAGCCAATTCCTCTTGATGCTGCTCAGGTAGCTAATTTAACTGCATATACTCGTGATTTGGCTCGACAATATTATGGAATAGAGTTTTCCAGAGGTCTTTCTGAATCTAGAGATTTTGTAGTTACTGCGGTTATGCAACTCCAATATATAAATCCTGTTGAAGCAACTAGTGGTGATACTGTTCTATATAAAATCAGACAGGATAAAATGGAAAAACAAGCTGAATTTACAGTAACGGCAGATGTTAATTATAAGGGGCATGAAGCTAAGATTTCCCTGACTTTTTTAGTCCGTTGTGTAAAAACTTTTGTTCCTCCTTTCAATTATTTTACTCTATTTGTTAGAGATGCTTCCGTACCTGGTGGTTCAAATTTTAATACTTGGACTTCTTCTTGTGGTAAATATGCTACATCACCACTAAGACTAGACCATGGATGGGGTGTTCTGAAAAAAGACTGGAATCCGGTTTCTTTAAGTGGTGCTGCAGAGTGGGAAAAAGCTCTTGGAGAAATTGGTAATAGTGCTCCTACACCTCCTGGTCGACTTTTCTTAGGACAAGACTTGGAAACTCTTTATCAAGTCGGTCCAGCAATGGTTATAAGAGGTGCTAATGGTTTTAAACTCTTGGCAGATTCAAGATTATCACCAGATCCAAATTCTAATTTTGCTACTCAGTTGAACTGTAGAGAAAATGCTTTCCTTAGATTAGATGTTCCTTGGACAGATATAAATACCTATGTTGATAAATGGGTTGTTTATCAAGGTCAGGTTGATAAAGAAAAAGAAGCTTCAGGAAAGAGTGTTTGGCATCCAAGTACATGGTTTGGTAAAAAATATAAAGGTCCAGAAGTTGACCTTCGTGTATTAAATATTGGCTCTGGCTTAGAAATAAATAACGGAACAGACGATGCCCCCTCTTATATCAATTGTTTTAAAAGTTTTGATACCTATACAAAACGTGTAAAAATGCAAAATTCTACTGACGATGATACAAAACTAATGTATGATCGTTTATTGCCAGACTTAAGTGTAAGTGGTTTTGAACCTTTTGGTGCTATTCAACCAGCACAATATGCAACAATTGCTCCTTTAGGCAAAGTTAGTTTTTCTAATTTTTCTCCGACTATTGTTTATGGTCCGGCGATGAGACAGTATTTCAGAGCTGTTCAATTTAGAAGGAAAAATGACAAAAATCAAGATAATTGGTTTGAATTTCCTTTTGTTGCTAGTGAAACTTTCAAGGCTTTAAATATAAAAGAAAGTCATTATATGAATGCGACAGAAGCCCGCTTCTTATTTATGAATGCTGGTGTTCCAGAACAACATGTTGATAAGCTCATTGAAAATTGGGACCAAATGCCAGAACCTTTGCATTCATGGCAGAAGTATAGCAAGTTTATGAGTGATTCAGGTAGTGAATTCTTTAACAGAAGTCTTATTAATATACTTACTAGAATAAGATATAAAAATACTGTTGAAGAATATGCTAGCGATTTGCCTCTTTATAAATACTCTCAAGGCTATATGGAAAACGATCAATACCCCAATATGCCTTCTAGCATCCAGACTGCTGTAACAAACAGCCCAATGCGTGAATATTATGAAGGTTTGTTAGCTTATGCTTTGCCAGACAGATATAGCACATATCTGTTAGATTTTTATTTTATTCCAAGAGCTACGGAAGACTTTTTCAGAGGAAGAACAACCGCTCCTATCGGTGGTGTTACTTATGATAGATTTGAATATAAGTATATAGATAATGTTCAAGATTATAGATCGGGAGCAAATTTCCAAAAGTTGGAATTAAATGGTATCGTTGCTCTTAATGACGCAGAAACTTTAGGATTGCATAATAATCTAATATATAAAGGAAACGGCATTATTTATTCCAGTCCTATGATGGGTGGGGGTAAAATAGTTATTGATGGTAACTTACTTGCAGAAGACACTTTCAATAATACAAAAGAAGGTAAAGATAGTGAGCTTTATGACTATTTACCAAGCTCTGTAGGTGAAAACTTACTAACTATTATTGCTCCTCAGATTTTTATTAAGACAGACAATGCACCTGGCGACAGATGTTTTATTGAAGCAAATCTGTTCTCTTTATCTGATGGTATTATAGCAACAGGAAGTAAACCTCTTACTATAAAAGGAACAGTTGTTACTCCTTTCTTAGATTTAGGAAGATTACCACAATTAAGTAGATATTATTATAAGGGAGCAAATAAAGAAAGACCCGAATATTTACAAGAAAATGTTATTATCTATAATCCTCTAAATAGTATTTGGCGTGATAAAAACCATAGAAACAGATTAAATAGTCTCTATGTTGCCAAAATTGTTACTGGTGGTATTGGCAAGTTCGAATGGAAATACATAAAATGATAAAGAATAAAACTAAAGCTTTTACTTTGATTGAAATCTTAGTTGTATTAGTTTTGATTTCTTGTGGTTTATTGCCAATATATTCTTTAATGCGTCATGGTCAACAGCGTATTACTAGAACAGACTCGAAGACACTGGCTACTCTTTTTGGTGCTTCTGCCTTAGATTTAGCCAGAACAATAGGTTTTGATAGAGCTCAAAAGATTAATAAAGATGATGACTTCTTAGAACTTCAGTATATGGCTGATAAAAATGGCTATGAATTAGTTGCTGAACCCGCTTTATTTAATGTAAAGCCTTTGCCAGAAAAAGCAAAACCAATGGAGTTATTAAGAGTAATAGTAAAAATAAAGGCTAAACGAAAAACTGAATCAGAGAAAGAAGCACCAGAGTTAGTATTTTTTACTTTATTAAGTGATCCCAGACATAACTTCTATTGATGAGTAATTATGAAAATAAAAAATAACAAGAAAAAAGCTATGACTATGGTAGAAATAATTTTTACTATGGTTATATTTGTACTGCTTTCAGGCTCTATCTATCAGATTTTTAGAGCTGTTAACATGACGTTTAAGCATTCTCAAGATAAGTTGGATATATTGCAGACGACACGTATTATTATGGCAAGTTTAAGAAACGACCTTCGAAATGCAATAAAAAAGCCTGAAGTATTTAATGGTAAACTTAATGTAACTGTTGCTCCAAACCAAACTGTTTTATACTATTTTGATGAAACAAACCGCAGATTATACAAAGGTTATAAAGAAGGTGAAACCGCTCCTGATCCCGATATTTCGGAAATGAGACCTTTTATGTTCAATGACGGTCAGATTTTAGCTTTCGATTATGCTTTGAGTTATCATACTAATTATGCTGCATCTGAACTTAAATTAAATTCCAGAGTTTGGTGTAAGGTTATTATGAAAGTTTTGTATACAGAAAAATTTGATAAACTTTCAGAACAAGAAAAAGCATCAATAATGGAAAATATGGATGAAGATGAGAGAGTAAAAACCTTTTTTATGGTTATAACTCCTAGAAAAGTTAATTGGTTGTTGCAAGCTACAGATTAAGTAAATAATATAATCAAGACAAATGTGTGGGCAATTAGCACAATCTAATTTTGACTTGAAAATAAGTTTATTCTAATTATTTAAAATCCCCCTTACCGACTGCCTTTGGCAGTCAGCCCCTTCAGTCTCGCTTTCGCTCGCCAGCTTCCCCACCGTTCGTGAGGCAGCATCGCCTTTACGAAAGGGGGAATTGCCTTAATGATTTTCTTGTTTTCGTATAAGTTCTGAAAGGGCATTACTTTAAACGAAAAACTAATATACTCACGGAACTACTCTCTGATTGAAATAAATAAAGTTTTCGATTGCCCTGGTTTGAATAAACTTAGAAATAGGGAAAATAAAAAGCCCTCTAATATATATTAGAGGGCTTTTATATCTCTATAGATTAATTACTTATTAGCTGTAACTTCTTTATAGATTTTGTAAGCTGCTTGATATTCTTGGTAAGCTTTATTGATTTCTTCACTGTTGGCACCATCACGAGCAGCAGTAACATATTTCTGATAAGCTGTTTCATAATTTGAAGTAGCTTCTGCAACACTCATTTCAGAAGAACTTAAAGCAACTTCACCTTTAACTTCTGTTTTACTGTTATTAGCAACAGGAATGCTGTCTGAAAGTTCAACTTTATCGTTGCCAATAGAAACAGAATCATTGGCTTCTTTAACATCTGATGGAGCAAAAACTACACCACCAGTAATTGAATTGTCTAGTTTCTTTACTAATCTATAAGCAACTTTACCTAATAAACCGCCTACGAATACACCAGCAACCATACCAACTGGACCGCTAGAAGCTAATGCAGCATAACCAACAGCAGCACCAGCCAAAGTAGCTACGTTGGAGAGACCACCAGCAGCGTAATTGGCAAGAACACCACCGACAACATAACCAATAATACCACCAGCTATAGTGCCTAATGGTGGGCAGAAAGCAGAACCTAAAGAAGCACCAGCAACAGCTCCACCTATATTACCCAATATTTTTGCATATGGTTTAACGAAGTTAAGGACACTACCAAGAACCCCAGCTCTTGCAGTCATAGGAGTAAACATTGCGAATACGAAAGAAACTATTAGGATATATGCAATACTTCTATTGCGAGATAACTTATGGATCATGGTATGACCTCCGATACTTGTAAACTTATAATTTTATTATACAGAAAATAATTATAAACCGCAAGACGTTTAATAGTTTTCAATGTTTTTTCTTGTACACACTCTGCTGTAAGTTCGTAATATTAGGAATCTTGCTAGATTAAAAAACCTAAACGATTAACATGGCAATCATTTCTTGCTTTTTGAAATATTGTTAGTATATAATTCACGCATTGGAAATGTAGATAACTATCACTTATTAAGGAAAATATTCAATGTTAAATATCGTTATTATTGGTGCTGGTCCTGCTGGTTTGACTTCTGCTTATGAATTGTTAAAGAATAATCCAGATAAATATAATGTTACAATCGTCGAAGCTGAAAACAAAATTGGTGGTTTGTCAGCAACTATACATTACGGTAAAAACCAATATGATATAGGACCTCATCGATTTTTCTCAAAAGATGATTCTGTTATGCAATTATGGAATGAAGTATTGCCTTTTCAGGGATATCCTTCATTTGATGATAAAATGCTAGGCAATGAGAAAAACTTATATGCGAATGGAGCCAATCCAGAAGAATCAGATGAAGTAATGCTTCTTAGAAATAGAATATCTAGAATTTTTTATAAGAAGTCATTTTTTGATTATCCAGTAAAAATGAATTATAACACTATCGTAAATCTCGGTCTTCTCACAATGCTGAGGGCTGGTTTTAGTTATTTATATTCCTCTGTTCATAAATTGCCGGAAAACAGCCTTGAAGATTTTTATATAAACAGATTTGGTAAAGTTTTATATTCTATATTCTTTGAAGGTTATACCGAAAAACTTTGGGGAAGACATCCAAGAGACATCTCTGCTGAATGGGGTGCTCAAAGAGTAAAAGGGCTTTCTATTTATGCTGTTTTAAAGGATTGTTTTAAGAAAATATTAGGTAGAAAGAATAATAAGAATTCAGAAACTTCCTTGATAGAAGAATTCTGGTATCCTAAGCTGGGCTCTGGACAATATTGGGAAACTCTTGCAAAGAAAATCAAGGAAAATAATGGCAGAATTTTATTAGGTCATGAAGTTAAACAGATAAAAACAGAAGGTAATAAGTTTACATCTGTTATTTGTAATACAAGTGACGGCGAAGTAGAAATAAAAGGCGATTATTTTATTTCTTCAATGCCAATAAAAGATTTAATAGCTGGTATTAATGATGTAAATGATAACGTTAAGCGAATTGCTAGTGGTCTACCTTATAGAGATTTAGTAGCTATAGGCTTATCTATGAAAAAATTAAATATTAAAAATACTACAAATGTTAGAACTCTTGGAAACATAGTTCCTGACAGTTGGATTTACATACAATATCCTGATGTAAAAATAGGTAGAGTTAGTATATTTAATAATTTCTCTCCTTATATTATAGAAAATTCTGTAGATGTGGTTTCTTTATGTGTTGAATATTTCTGCTCTGAAGGAGATAGTTTCTGGAATTTAGATAGTAAAGACTGTATAGAATTTGCTATTAAAGAATTGGAAAAAATAGGAATTATAAGTAAAGAAAATGTTTTAGACAGTCATGTGGAAAAAGTTAAAAAAGCTTATCCTGCTTATTTTGATACTTATAGTGAATTCGATACTGTTAAAAGCTATTTGAATGAGTTTGAAAATCTGTTGTGTGTTGGAAGAAATGGACAACATAAATACAACAACATGGATCATTCTATGCTGACAGGTATTAAAGCTGCAGAAAGTATAATTTCTAATTCTCTAAATAAAACAGAATTATGGAACGTTAACACTGAAAAGGTTTACCATGAAGAAAAAACAAATAACTGAGTTTATAATTACATCCTTAGCGAAATATCCGTATATTATAGCTTTTCTTATTTGTTTATTCATTAATCCCTTTTTTTATTGTTCTACAAAATTTATTCCTTATAACACAGTTAATATAATCGCTATATCATTGATAACGATTTTTACAGCTGTTTGTTATAATAAATACAAGTCAAAAGAAATAAAACTTGAGAGGTTTTTGTTTCTTTCCGGCTTTTTTTGCTTTTCTTTTCTTGTTCTGGCTTTTCTGTATAATGTTGCACCCAATAAAGAGTTATGCTTCTTTTTAGGTTTTTGTTGTTTACTGATAACCTTATTTTATTATGCAGATAAAACAAAATATAAATTTCAATTGATATGTTTGCTGATTATAGGAATAAGTTTTGGCTTATATGTTTCTTATGTAATGAGTGTGTCTGTTGTTCAGATGCAACATGATGTTTGGAGTACCAGTGTTGTAGATGGAAAGACAGTTCTAAGTGGACATTGTGGTTATATTAAATATTTACAGCTTGAATATCGGCTTCCAGATTGTGATGTGAGTAAGGTATGGCAATATGCTCATCCTCCGTTACATCATATTTTTTCTGCTATTTGGCTTGAAATTAACGAAAAAGTATTTAATATCAAGGATTTTATTGCCTTAGAAAGTTTACAGATTTTAACTCTGTTCTATGTTCTCTGTATAATTATTTCTTCATATAAAATATTTAGATTTTTTAAACTTGATGGGATCCCTTTTTATAGTGCTTTGACCATAACTAGCTTTTGCCCGTCTTTTATTATGTTAACTGGGAGCATAAATAATGATGCTTTATCTGTTGCTTTTACAGCAGGAACAATGCTTAATGCTTTGTATTGGAAAAAGGAACAGAATGTTAGAAATATGGTTAACTTGGCATTATGTTTTGGTTTGGGAATAATGTCAAAAATTTCTGTAGGTATGCTGGCTCCTGCTTTGTTTATTCTTTTTGTTTCTACATTTTTTAAAAGCCAGAATAAAAAGGATTTAGGTAAGCAGTTTGCTATATTTTTACTTATAAGTGTGCCGTTAGGAACATGGTTTAATATAAGAAACTATATAAATTACAAAGTTCCTTTTACTTTTGTACATCATATGGATTCAATACCAAATTTTAAACCTCAATATGTTGGAAATATTAATTATATTGACAGAATCACCGATTTTTCATCTAATCAATTTGATTCAGTATTTGTTCAGAATGTACAATTAGGTTCTTCTAGAAATGATTATAACCCTATATTAACTTTGCTTAAATGTGCTTTATTTGATGAATATATTAATGATGTTACATTTGAACTTTTTCCAATTGTAGACAAAGTTTGTGTGTGCTTTTATATAACATTTATAATTATTACTATTCTTTCTGTTTTTTCAATGTTTTATTCAACAATACAATATTTAAAACAGAAGATTTACATTGATGAAATAATCTTTATGCTCGTATATTTTATTACATTGATGTTATGTATATATAAACATTCATATGATATACCTTATGTTGCTGCTATGAATTTTAGATATATTACTCCAACTATTATAATTACACAGCTCTTTTGGGGAATGTTTAATCAAAATTCCAACTTGCTGCAGCTAAGAAATAGAAATACTATTTCTGGGGTTTTGGCTATAGTATTTGCTTTGTGTTCTACAATCGTTTTTTCTACTTTTAATATGATTCTATAATAAAAGGTTGATAGGAATAATTCTAGTCTTAGTCTGCTGAATTTTCTAAGATTTCTTCTCCAAATGCACTGGGGCTATAATTGGTTTTATTTACCGATAATGGAGAGCGTTCTATTCTAATAGCACGAATATTAGCATTGTGAGCCTGTGTTATATCTGAGTCTGAATCACCATAAAAGAGTTCTATGTTGTTTTCTTTAATGAATTTCGTTTTTGGTGTGTTTCCAGAAAAAATAGTCTTAGGCTGGTTTGTGAGTTTAAACGCTTTATGTAAGCATTTGGTAAGAATTTCTTCTCCTTCTGGTTGTACTCTTGCTGTAATAAAAAAAATACGGTCTCCTCTTTTTTTATGCATTTCAAGGAGCTTAATTGCTGAGTTTTTGGGCATACTAAAAATGTCGTATTTGCAGCTTAAATCATTCCAAAATCTCTGGCTTCTGAAGATTTCGTTTTCGTATAGGTTTTTTCCATCTGGTCCATCATTATTGTTCATAATATAATAGAGACCTGGAGATGAAAAAAATACAGTATCATCAACATCTAATCCTATTGTGATTGGGTGTTGGGGTAAAGAAGCTTCTATGTCTTCAACGCTAACCCATCTTGTTGAAGAATTTGGAACATGGTTGCGTATTATTAATAGGATTAGAATAATAATCAATATTATTAATACAGCAATTTTGTTTTTATATGTTTTTTTCATATAAAAATAAAAGTATGATTAATTATTCATGCAAATAGCCTTGAATTGATTTTTCGCTATCGGAATTGTCAAATTCAAATATTACAAGATAATGCTTTTTGTTTTTTATAACATCCAGCTGTTCATCTTTAAAATGCCATTTGTTATCTTCTTCTCTGCCGACTATTCTTGTTGATGTGAGTATGTTCATTTCTGGAAGGGCAACCAGATACATATTAGCACTGACAACCCAGTCTTCTGCTTTATTTGCATATATTTCTGCAACAAATTCGCCTGGTTCTCTTTCTATTTCGTCTTCTTCTGGTTTTTCTTCTTTGTTGCCACGTTTCTTGGGCTTTCTGATAACCTTAACTTTTCCTTTTTTATATTTTAAGTCAAGAGTCCAGGGTTTTCCAAGGAAGTTTCTTACAAAGCTTTGACCTTCGTGATTAACTCGGCTGGTATTGAATTCAGAATCTTCGTCCATAACATATCTGGCAATCAAATAACCAAGTTTGTTCTTTTGAAGAATATTCAGATATTTATTATCAGATAAAGAAATTAAATCTTCTATGCAGTCATCTGTAAGCTGTTCACCTGAATAGAGCAGGGCTTCGATTCTAAGAAGCTTTGCAGAAACACGATTAGTGTTAGACATTACGCTTTTTCCGTTAATGACATTAAGAATATTTAAAGCTTTCTTAAAATTACCATTATAAAATTCTATAACAGCTTTGTTGTATTCTAAGTCACCAGGTAGTTGTCTAGGAAATGTCAACGAAGCATCTGAATAGGTTTCATTGGAAAATGGTCCACCAAGTTTTTTAAGCATTGCAGCAGCAATTTTGGCTTCCATGTCGTAGTTGTCTTTTTTAGTGGTTTCGTAAAGCTTTTTATAAATACCTTCCAAAAGCCAGATTGATTCGTCAACCATAGGATAGTCAACTGGAGAAACTACTTTAAATCTATTGAGAGTTTCAGCAGCTTTTTCATACATTCCCATTGAGGCTAAAACCAGTGCCTTCATGTGTACCCACTGGTAATCATATTTTTCGTTTGCTCCAGATATAGGTATAATAGGAGCAAAATTAAACTCAGAAAGAATTCCATAAGCATCGGCAGCCATTCCACCTAAAGAAAGACACTCTATTAATTTGAGCTTGACTTCTCGGTCTGTTTGAGGCATTCCAAAAAGTTTGAATTCTCCTTTGTAAGCAGGAGCAATGCCTAAGCATCTTCTGAAAGATGTAATAGCTTCGTCTAAGCTTTCCTGTCTTTCACGACTTTGCTGAGTAAGCATTTTCTGGGTATAATAAATGCCTTTTATATAGTTTAAATCAGCTAATACAGCTTTGGTTTTAAATGTGGAATTTGTTAATCTAAGCCATTTTTTAGCTGTTCTAAGAGTTTCTTTTATTTCTTTTGTGTTTATTGTATAGAAAGGTTCAGGTCTGTTGGCAACGTATTCTCCCTTCATCAAGGCATTCTGGTATTGTTTCCTTGCCTTCATTGTATGCAAAAGAGTGAGATACATTCTTGACTTATCGATTGTTTCAGATTTTTTTGCATTCTTTTCAGCATTTTCTAGAATTCTGATTATTTCATCAAGGTCTCTTATTTCATAATCCCGTTCGTCCATTGTTTCAAACTGTTCTTTTGCTGAAGCTAAGTATTGTTCAGGGGTTATGCTTATAAGACCGGTAGCTCCGCCAGAACAGCCTGATAGACTTATAGATATGAATATGGCAGCAAATACGTATATTCCTACCATAAGAATACTTTTAAAAATTTTCATTTGTTTGCCCTTTTTGAGGTTTATAAAGAGATTATTGCTTTATAACCTTTCTATAATATATTAGAAATTTTTCAGTTTAATAGAAACTCTACCTTTGCTATAACCGCTGTCTGCTGGTTTATCAAAGAAGATAATGAAGTTCTGCTGAATGAGTTTGTCAACCAATTCTTCAATTTTACTGAATCTATAACGGTCGTCATCGTATTTTGGACCTAATTCAATAAATTTGTTGTCTTCAATGAAGAATAGATATTGAATAACCGAGAAAATACCTTCTGGAGCGTCACGGTTTTTATCAAGATAGAGGTTTACAACGTCAACTTTTGGAATACGGGTGGTATCTTTACCCATTTCTTCCGCTTTATGTTGAAGCTGTTGGTAAAGTTCATAGGTATCGCCCCAGTCTTTAGCCTGTATCATAGCGCAGTCCAAGTCATATTCAAGGTCGCCTGAACCTTTGCAGTGATACATTGTTGGTCGTTCTGCGTCGTTTGAAGCATCTATCAGACAGCCTTCTTTAGATAGAGAGCTGATCGTCATAATCGGGTTATTCAATTCGATGCTTAACCCTTTTAATTCTGTAGATATTTCTTCTACTTTGAATTTTTCATCCATGTAGTTGCGTGACAAAGGCATTTTCTGGATGTAATCGACGAAAATCATTATGTCGTTGGTGTTGAAATCCTGCATTACATTGTAAGCATAAGAACGGATTCTATCTATGGTGTCTTCTTTGGTTGCTTCAATTATGTAGAAATAGTTCATGTATTCCTGCATTCTTTTCCAACCGCCGGAAAACTTTGCGTCGCTGATTAAATCTGATCTTATCTTCTTACGTTGAAGCATATCTGGGTTTAATCTGCTTTCTTTTGCCAAAAGACGATAGGTAAGATTCTTCTTGGTTTGTTCATATGTAAAGAACAGAACAGGAATTTTATTCAGTGTTGCTACTCTTGTTGCTAATTCAAGAGTAAATGTTGTTTTACCTCGTCTTGGAGCACCTGCTATGGCATACATAAAACCTTTTCTGAAGCCAGAAACAGCCTGACATAGGTAATGCATTGGTTCAAAAGAATAGCCGATAATGTCTATTTCACCGCTGATTTCTCGTTGGTCGATATCGTTGATGATATCGCGCATTTCTTCTTTAACCAGATTAATTCGCTTGGTTGTGCGTGATTTTTGTATATCTCTGACGTCTTGAATAACTCTATTGGTAAAGGTTTCTATTGATAAGCTGTTGTCTGTAGGTGGCTTTTCTACATAACCGCTTATGTTTTGAGCGACTTCTTTGAGTTTTCTCTTTAATGCTTGTTCCTTCAATAGATCAAGATAATTTAATGCTTGTTCTGTGCTTGGTGGAACTGTTTCAGCTATTTTATCAAGCAATCTGGTGGCAAGATCGTCAAATATATTCATTTGACGCAGTTTATTCTTGAGAATAATTTTATCTACTTTTGAAGCAGAGCTGCTTTCTTCTCTTAAAGCAAGAATTGCTTGGAAAATACTTCTGGTATGGTGATTTGAAAATAGACCAACCATTAATCCTTTGCCTTTTAGGGTTTCCAAGACATACTGGTCTTTCATTATTCCTGCTAGAACAGTTACTTCAAGTTCTTCGTCACCAAAACCTGTTGCTGGAGAATTAAATACTCTTTCTTGAAGTTTTCTTGCTTCTTCTTCTGTATCTTGATTGATTTTGCTACTGTTGCTTGGACCGACCATCGCGTCTAGTGCTGCTGCACTTATGCTAGGATCTGGACCGCGGTAATTGTTTGGCATAGTAGCGGTCGTAGAAGATGGGTTTGAAAACATTTGGGTTTGTGGCTGTGGCTGTGGCGCAACTGCCTGATATGCTTGAGGCTGGTTTGTATTTAAATTAGTCTGAGGAGGTGTCTGAACTGCTGCAGTTGGTCTTGGAGCTTGTGGAGTTTGAGGAACAGCGCCAGAAACAGCAGGCTGTTGTTGAACCTGTGGCTGAATCGGAGTCTGAATGGGCTGTGGGCGTGGTTGCTGCTGTTGTGAAGGCGGAGTTGGAAAAGAGTTTCTTAGAAGACTGTTTAAAGAAAAACCGCTTGATTGGCGTTGTTGCTGCCCACCTTGACGTTTCTGGGCACATTGTTGACAAATTGTTCCGTTAGGAATAGGGGTATTACAATATTGGCAGTTAGGCATAAGCTTTAGACTACTCCGACTATTATTTTTTTATTTTTCCATTGTACTATGTTTTATTAGGCAAACGCAAATGTTTTTCTTTATTAATCATTGGTTTGTAAACTGAAATAACATTGTCTTTGTCTTGCTATTGACAATAGAGGAAAAACAATGTACCATCTTACCATCTATATTGAATTGTATTTGAAGTAGGAGCTTATGAACAGATTTGCCCTTATAAGCCTTATGGCTGTTTTTTTCCTTGCGTTTACATGTACTGATTTGCGAGCTTACGAAAGCAATGTTATTGTTGGTTTTGAAGTTCAAGGAAATCAACTTATTGATGAAAAAATCATTCTTTTGAATGTTGCTGAAAAAATAGGAGACACCCTTTCTGCTCAAGCTGTTCAAGATGATATAGCCCGAATAGGTGAAATGGGCTATTTTTCTTATGTCGGCGCTGAAGTAAAAACAGAAGGCACTGGCAAAAAGGTTGTTTTTAATGTTGAAGAAAATGCTATTGTAGGCGATATCTCCATAAAAGGCTGCACCAAAGTTAAAAATGAAATCCTTCTTGATGCTATGGAATCAAAAATAGGAACTGTTTTTAACAGCAAACTTTTAACTCAGGATATTCAGCACGTTAATGATGCTCTTGGTAGAGAAGGTTATCTTTTTTCTAAGGTATCAGATGCTTATGTTCAGGATCAGGGCAGCAAAATCAATATAGAAATAACTGAAGGCATTCTGGCTGATGTTAAAATTGAAGGTCTTAAAAAGACCAAAGAAAAAGTAGTTCGCCGTGAATTAACTGTTAAGCCAGGCGAAATATATGATAACAAAAAGATTGTTCGTGACCTTCAACGTTTGTATAATTTAGGTTTCTTTGAAGAAGTCCGCAGAGACCATCTGCCTGGTAAAACTCCAGACGAAATCGTTCTTGTAATACATCTTGTAGAACAGAAAACAGGTCGTGCCGGTGTTGGTGCTGGTTATTCTTCTCTTAACGGTCTTGTTGGATTTATCAATCTTTCTCAAAACAACTTCCAGGGAAGTGGCAAGCGTGTTTATTTGAAGACTGAATTTGGTGGTGTCGAAAGCTATGAAATAGGTTATTTTGACCCATGGTTCAGAGACAGACCCCAAAGTTTCGGAATAGATGGTTATAATACTGAATATACTCGTAATCTTTATGTTGATGGTCATGAATGGAAAGAATATGAAGAAAGACGTAAAGGTGGAGCCATTACTCTTGGTAAACGCTTAAATAGAGACGTTGATTTATCATTCAGATTCAGAGATGAAAAAGTCAAATTAACTCCCACAACTGCTGGTGATGTATTGCCAGCCGGTGCTGTTAATGGCAGACTGCAGACTTTGGCTATGATATTGGATAAAGACACCAGAGATAATCGTTTCAGACCTACACATGGTGTTCATGATACTTTCTGGGTTGAAACCACAGGTGGTTTTCTGAAAGGTGCCAATCAATACACTAAATATATGCTTTCTTTGCGTAGATACATTCCTTTAAGCGCTAACAAAAAAACAATCTTCGCTATTCAGGGGGTATATGCCGATACTTCTATAGGTGAAGGGTTTATACCTATTTATGATATGTTCTCTGTTGGTGGTAGCAGCTCTATTCGTGGTTACGAAGAAAGAGAATTCTTAGGCACTAAGATTGCTTATGCTAACTTTGAAATACGTTATAATCTAGCAAAGAACTTCGATGTAGTTGGTTTCTATGATACTGGTAGTGCATGGGGAACCAATTATAACAGAGAAAATATTGATCGTGACAGAAAATCTGGTTACGGTATAGGTATAAGACTTCAAACACCATTGGGTCCTGTCGCACTTGACTACGGCAAGGCAGAAGACCGCAGTGATGGCGAAACTTACGTTAACTTCGGTTCTTCATTCTAATAAGGCAAATAAGGAGATTCAAACATGAGAAAAGAATTTGCTAAATTTTTATTGATTGCAGGGCTTGTTGCCTGCCCAGTTTTAGTTTCTGCTGCAGAATTTGGTATTATTGACGCAGCTCAGATTTTCAACAAATATAATGAAACTCAGAAGACCAAGACTATGCTTGAAAATAAAAAAGCTACTCTTCAGAATGAATTAGAAAAAAGAAAAGCAGAAGTAAAAGAACTTAATGATAAATATATTCAGTTAGCTAAAGAAACTCAGAAAAAGAGAGATTCAAAAGCAAAAGATGTTGCTGCTAGTGAAAAGCAGATGACTGAACTTCGCAGTAAACTTGCTGCTAAGGAAGGCGAATTACAGAAGTTCTTTGAAGAATCCCAGAAGAGTCTTTATGCCTTAGAAGAAAAAGAAATGGGTGCTCTTTCTAAGAATCTTGATGCTAAGGTTGATACTGTTATTGAAAAAATAGCCAAGAATTATAAACTTAAAGCAGTCTTCGAAAGAAGAGGCGTTTATTGGCAGGATAAAACTGCTTGCAAAGATATTACTGATGAAGTAATTAAAGCTTTGAACGGCGGAAAGTAATAGAAAATTATTTAGAACAATGAGCATAGCAAACGGAAAAAGTATTAGTTTGAAAGATTTGGCCGCTATGTGTGACGGTCGGGTTGTTGGTGATGAAAATGTGGTTGTTTCTTCGATAGCTTCATTAGATGTCGCTAAAGAAGGAGAATTAACATTCCTTACTGGTCATAAGAATTTTGAAGCCAATGCAGCTCGTCTTAAAGATGAAAAAATAGCTGCAGTTATTACTTCAGAAGAATTGCCGGAACTTCCCATTCCTTCAATTAGACTTAAAAATCCTCACCTGGGGCTTATTGCAGCACTAAACTTTTTCCATAAAGAAACTAAGATTTCTTATAAGATACACCCGACAGCTTCTGTTAGTGAAACAGCATCTGTTGCTCCTAGCGCAATAATTGGACCAAATGCTGTTGTTGAAGATGGTGCTGTAATTGGAGAAGGAGCCCATATCGAGGGTTGTGCCTATGTTGGGCGTAATGCTTGTATAGGTGCAAATACTCATATTTATCCAGGTGTAAGAATTCTAGATTATTGTGTGGTTGGTTCTAACTGTATTATTCATTCAAATACGGTAGTAGGCAGTGATGGTTACGGTTTTACTCAGCATAATGGTCAGCATATAAAGGTTCCTCAACTTGGTAATGTTGTAATAGAAGATAATGTTGAAATAGGTGCCTGTGTCACTATAGACCGTTCAACTATGGAATCGACAACTATAGGTGAAGGTACTAAAACTGATAATCAGATTCATATTGCTCATAATGTTCAAATTGGTAAAAAGTGTTTAATTGTAGCTCAGACTGGTATTTCTGGTGGAGCTAAGCTTGGCAATTACGTTGTAATGGCAGGCAAAACAGGTTGTATAGGTCATGTTAAAATAGGTGACGGTTCTACAATTTTGGCTTGTGGTATTGTTACAAATAATGTGCCGGATAAGAGTTATGTTTCTGGCTACCCTGCTAAGCCACATCAGGAAGAGTTGCGTATCAAAGGTTCGTTGCGTAAGTTGCCTGATTTACTTAAAAGAGTAAAAGATTTAGAGAATAAACTTAATGAACAAAAATAAAACTCCAGTTGCTTTTGCCTTATTGTTAGGGCTTTTTGTAAGTCTTTCTCAAATGGTAAAAGCGGAAGATGCACCGACAGCTTATCGTTTTAGATACTCCGGTTCTTCTATTTTTTCTGTTCCTACTGGGATGTGTACTTCGTCAGCTGCATATATAAACGATAACAAAGACTCCTTTTGTTTTATCTCTCAAAGTTTTGGCGAATTTATGGAAGTATCCGTATTAAGAAGACTTAGCGGATATAAAAAGAATGTAAATTCCATTAACGGGAAATTTGCTTTATTAAGCGAAGGTAGAGTGATACCGGCCATTTCTCTTGGAGCTGCTGATATTAACACACAGCTAGGCGATAGAATATACTTTGTCGCTGCTAGTAAGACTATTGAAGATTTTGGTTTCAGTATGCATGCTGGTGTTTATAGAGACCCTGTTACACGTGATAAAAAAACATTTTTTGGTGTAGAAAAAGTAATTTTCCCGCTTCTTACAATTGCAGCAGAACGTTGTGATGATGTTGATACCTATGGTATAAAGATTTCTCCTTATCCTGGAATGAGCTTAGATATTGCTCAGAGAGATGGTAAGGAAGAAATGTTTAATCTTGTTTATTCTAGAAGATACTGATTATTATGACAAATAGCAAACAGTTTACTTTGGCTAATTCCGTTTCTGTAGAGGGAATTGGTCTTCATACTGGTAAACCGGTAAAAATGGAATTTGTTCCAGCTCCGGAAAATACCGGCATTGTATTTATTCGAACTGATATTGATGGGGAACCATCTATTAAAGCTTCTTTCCAAAATGTTACTTCAACAGTAAGAGGCACTGTTTTAACTGAAAATGGAAACTCTGTCAGCACTGTTGAACATGTTTTGTCTGCTTTAAGAGGTTGTGGAGTAGATAACCTTTATGTGAAACTTTCTAACGAAGAACCGCCTATATGTGACGGCAGCGCTTTAAAGTTTGTTGAAATGATCGACAAGGCTGGGAAAGTTCCACAAGAAGCAGAAAGAGTAACTTATAAATTAAAAAATATGCTTCAGATTTCTGGTGAAGGCAAAAGCATGGTTTATTCACCTTCTGATGTTTTTGAAGTTACTTTTACTCTCTCTTATGACGACAATATCGTTCCACCAAAGATTATTCACTTAGAAATAAATGAAGATACTTATAAAAATCTTATAGCACCTTCAAGAACTTTTGGTTTTGAGCATGAATTTGAGTTTTTAAAGGCTAATAATCTTGCTCGCGGAGGTAGTTTGGAAAATGCTATCGTTATAAATAATGACGGCAGTATTCGCAACCCTGAAGGTCTTCGCGATGAAAACGAACTTATTAAACATAAAATCCTTGATTTAATCGGTGATTTTGCTCTTTTAGGCGGTGATATAAAAGGTAGTATTACTGCTGAAAGAACAGGTCATGGTTTTAATGCAAAATTCGCACGTTTATTTAATGAAAAATTTAACGAAGCTCTAAAGAGTAAGGAGCAAAATATGCTTTATGTTGAAGATATTAAGAAATGTCTACCTCATCGATATCCGATGTTGTTGGTTGACAGAGTAACTTCTATTGTTCCAGGTGAATATATTTCTGGTTATAAAAATGTTACTGCTAATGAAGAATTTTTTAACGGACATTTCCCCGGCAAATCTATTATGCCCGGAGTTTTGTTAATTGAAATTATGGGTCAGCTTTCTGGTATTCTTTTCCTTTCTCAGCCAGAATATAAAGGTAAAATCCCGATATTCTTAGGTATAGATAAAGTTAGATTCAGAAAACAGGTTGTTCCCGGTGATAGATTGGATATTTCTGCAAAAGTTTTAAAACTTAGAGGTCTTACTGGTAAAATGGAAGCCAAAATAGAAATTGACGGTGAGCTTGCCACTAGCGGCGAACTCTTATTCCAGTTGGTTGACGCTAAATAAAGGAGTTGTATCATGACTATCCACCCTACTGCAATAGTTGCTGCAAGTGCTAAAATTCACCCATCAGTAGAAATTGGTCCTTATGCTTTTATCGGACCTAATGTTGAAATAGGTGAAAATACCACAGTTGGGCATGGTGCTCATATTGATGGCTGGACTACTATCGGCAAGAATAATGTTATTCATCCTATGGCCGTGATTGGTGCTCCTCCCCAGGACCTTAAATATAAAGGTGAAAGAACTTTTGTTAAAATTGGCGATGGTAACCATTTTAGAGAATTTTCTACTGTTCATTTGGCAGAAGGTGAAGACCAGGTTACTGAAATAGGGAATAATAACCTATTTATGGCATATGTTCATATTGCTCATAACTGCAAAGTAGGCAACGGTAATATAATGTCTAATAACGTTTCTTTTGCAGGTCATGCTCAAGTTGGTGACAGAGCCGTTCTTGGCGGTTTCTCTGCTTTCCATCAGTTTACTCACGTAGGTGATATGTGCATGGTTGGCGGTATGTCTAAGGTAACAAAAGATGTTCCACCTTTTACCAAAATAGATGGCAACCCAGTATATGTAATAGGCTTAAATGCTGTTGGTTTGAGAAGAAACAATGTTCCTCGCGAATCTATAGCTAATTTGAAGACTCTTTATAAGGTTTTCTTTAGATCTGATATGAATGTTTCTCAGGTCTTAGAACGATGGAATGAATTGGTTGCAGCAGATGACCCATATGTTCAGAAATTCTATGATTTTATTAAGAATTCAAATCGTGGTGTCTGCAAGAAAATTAGAGGCGGAAGTATAATTTCAACCGAAGAATAAATAATGAAAAGCTGCTTCTATTCAGAAGCAGCTTTTTTTGTTAGAGAGGCTTTCTCTTCCCTCTCTCCCTAATCCCTTCTCCCTTTTCCCTAATATATATGATTAGCTTCAAAGAGTTTTTAAAGCACTTTCTATCCATATTTTTCACTTATAGATGTCATGTTTGCAAGAATAGTTGTGATTTTGGGGTAGTTCTTTGTGGTGATTGCAAAGAAAAATTGAGAAAAGCTGTTCATAAACCTGAATTGGTACAAGATACCATAGGAAACTTCAATATTTATACAATGAGTAGCTATGATGATTTTACCTCAGATATTGTTAAAATCATTAAATACAGGCCTTCTAAAAGACTGGCTAAAATATTAGCTGAAATATGTGCAGAGAAAGCTGATTTGAAGAACTTTCTTCAGGCAGATGATGTGATTATACCTGTTCCCATGCATGAAAAGAGATTAGAAGAAAGAGGTTTCAACCAGGCTTGGGTTTTGGCTGAAATATATGCTGAAAGGGTAGGGTGTCATTTTAGTCCTGCTATAGTAAGAAGCCGATTTACAAAGCCTCAGGCTAGTTGTAGTGAGTCTGAAAGAACTACTAATCTTGATAATGCTTTCTGCCTTAATCCGGATATTATTAAAACCGCTTTCAAGGGAAAACGTTTAATTGTTGTTGATGATGTGGCGACTACTGGTACAACCCTGCAAAAGTCTATAGAGCCACTAAAAGAGTTAGAAGCCAGAGAAATTATTGCCTTAGTTGTCAGTCATTCATATAAGAAATATAGAGCATAGAGCTTAGAGTATAGAGTTTAGGGGATTGTTTTAGGTCTTCGGACTTAACTTTGTAATGCTTGGCAAAGTTCTCAAAAATCCCCTAGATTGCTTACGCAATCTTTCCCCTTTAAGAAAGGGGATTATTTGAGGGAAGTCTACCCATTGTCATAAAAAGTATAGCGTATGGGCTTTAGCCCTGAAAGCTATACGTTTATGACAATGGGTAGACTGAACAGAGCGGACAGTAGACGCGAGACTTCTATTCTCCGCACAAGGCTCGTTCCCTCAGAAACTATAAATGACTAATCTAGAAATCGTTCTAGATTGCCACGCCTCTACGAGGCTCGCAATGACGTATAACTTGCGGTTTCGCGGAGGAGAATAAAGTTGAGCAAGCAACTGGCCGCTTTAAAAAGAATTGAGGTACGAAAAAGTCTTCGGACTCTACTTAGTACTGCTTGGCAATATTCTCAAAAATCCCCCTTAATCCCCCTTTGACAAAGGCAGTGTTACTAAACTATTGCTATAATTAATAAAAAATGCTATAATTAGCTTATAGGAGGCTAATTATGACACAATGCAATCACTGCGGAAGCGATAATATAAAAAAGAACGGAAGTGGGAAATGGGGACAAAGATA